>JAKZUY010000058.1:0-13322 GCA_047516345.1 Dehalococcoidia bacterium
AATGATTGCGGCGGCACGCGTCTCTCCGATGCCGGGCAGCGACATGAGGGCCGACAACGATCCGGTATTCAGATCCACGAGTTCACCGGAGACGGCTCCGGCGTCGGCCGGAGAATCGTTTTCGGCTGTCCCGTTGTTTGCTTGCGCCACGTGCGCCCGGATGTTGTCGACAGTCGCCTGCCCGATACCGTCGATTTCGAGCAGGTCATCGGCCGAAACGATCGGACCCTTGAGTTCTCGGAACGCAATAATTGCGGTGGCCCGCGTCTCGCCGATGCCGGGCAGCGACATGAGGGCTGACAACGATGCGGTGTTCAGGTCCACGAGTTCGCCGGAGACGGCTCCGGCGTCGGTCGGAGAATCGTTTTCGGCTGTCCCGTTGTTTGCTTGCGTCGTTCCTGAATCGGGCACGCCAGCCGTGTCAGTCCCCCCGCTCGGGACATTTAGCCGGGCGCCGTCCGGGGCGCGGGCCGCGAGATTGAGGCGGGACAGGTCGGCGTCGGCGTTTGCACCGCCGGCCGCGTCGATAGCGTCCGCAATCCTGGAACCGGGGGGCAATGTGTATACGCCCTCTTTAAGGACGGCTCCCACGACGTGAACGACGATGGGCGCAGGCGTGGGAATAATGACCTCGACCCGGCCGGGATCGGTAGACGACCGCTGCGCCAGCCACAAGCCTGCGGCGCTCAGCGCCACGGCAATTGACAGGCCAATGAGAATCCATGAAACGAGGTTTCGGACCGGCCTCCGATCCGAAGCGGCGGGATGCGCACTGTCGCCGGGGTCTCCCACATCGGTATTCCCGCGGGGGTTGTGTTGCTGTTGAGCCATGATCGTAGGTCGGCTGACCGGCAGATCATGCAATAAGGACAGTCCGCGACGGCCGTCATGCGTTTCGGATCAACTTGCAGCGCCGGAAGTATTGCATGAACCGGGGCAAAATTGAATGAACCCGCCCCGTCTCAGTGGGACAGCGAGTCTTTTTAGACCGCGACCCAGCACTTGGCGTACCCTTGCTGAGTATATTTGACCGTCAAAGCCTACCGTGTGCGGATCATGAACACCGGGCCTGCCCCGGCTCGGACCATCTACCCGCCCGTCGAATCGGCCGACAACGTCAGTAACGGGAGTTCTCCCATGAAGATAGTCGACATAGACGTAAAGGTTTTCACCTACAAATCGAAACAGGTTCACGACAGCGAGGGCCATAGCCACCCCGGCCCGGAACACGACGCCAGGCAGGCGTTGGTTACCGTCACCGCCGATGACGGAACGGCCGGTTATTGCTTCGGCCCGGCCGGGTCGGTCAGGCAGGTGGTGATCGATCAGTTCGTCAAGCCGGAGTTAATAGGCCGAGACCCGTACGATCGCGAACTGATCTGGCAGGGCCTGTATAAGAGGCAGCGGGGTTCCGGCGAACTGCTGACCGACCGCGTGATGGCGCCCGTCGAGATGGCCCTGTGGGACCTCGCGGGCCGAAAGCTGGGTCTGCCCGTATGGAAACTGCTGGGAGGGTACAGGGACAAGGTGCCTGCGTACGGCTCGACGATGTGCGGGGACGAGATGGACGGGGGCCTGGCTACTCCGGAGGACTACGGTAGATACGCGGAGTGGCTCGTAAACCGGGGATATCAGGCGATAAAACTGCACACGTGGATGCCGCCGGTTTCCTGGGCGCCCGATCCGCAGATGGACGTAAAGGCGTGCGCGGCTGTGCGGGAAGCGGTCGGGCCCGACCTGCCGCTGATGCTCGACGCCAACCACTGGTACAGCCGCGAGGACGCGTGGTACATCGGGAGAGAGCTCGAAAAGCTCGACTACTACTGGTACGAGGAGCCGATGGACGAGCACTCCACGTCGTCATATATATGGCTCGCAAAACAACTCAGCATGCCCGTACTGGGTCCCGAGATGGCCCACGGCAAGTTCCGCACCCGCGCCGAATGGATAGTGCGCGGAGCGTCGGACATCACCCGGACCGGCGTGATGGACGTCGGCGGGATAGGCCCGAGCATGAAGATCGCCCACTTGGCCGAGTCGCACGGGGTGGCATGTGAGATTCACGGCGGCGGCCCGGGCAATTTGAACGTACTGGGCGCCATGTTCAATGGGCGATGGTACGAGCGGGGGCTGCTGCACCCGTTCATCGACTACGATGAGGTGCCCGGCTACCTGAATAGCATCGTCGATCCGATGGACTCCGACGGTTATATCCCCATGCCTGACAAGCCCGGACTCGGGGAGGACATCAATTTCGAGTACATTGACGAGCACCTCATTGGCCCCGCCCAGGGGTGACATTTGGGGATAGACTCCCGCCCGTATAATTGCCTAGTTTCCGAACCGTAAGGTTCACCCAAACCCGAATCGTTAGCTCAACAAGCAAGCATCAACCGGAGGCCCCAGGATGGCGCCAGAAGCGTTCGCGTTCCTTGGCGGAAAGCAGGTTCCGCTCGCCGATGCCCGTGTCGGAGTAATGACTCACGCGCTGCACTACGGCACGGCCGTGTTCGAGGGCATCCGCGGCAATTGGAACGAGGCCCACGGCAAGTCCTACATTTTCCGTCTGCGCGAGCATTTCGAGCGCCTCCATCGCGGCGCAAGCATCCTGCGTATGGAGTTGCCCTACACCGCCGACGACATGTGCCAGATCACTGTCGATCTTCTGGAACGCTGCGGATATCGGGAGGATGTCTACATCAGGCCGCTTGCGTTCAAGAGCCAGGAGCTTGTAGCCAACCTGAAACTCCATGAGTTGGACGACGACTTTTGCGTCATCATCGTGCCGTTCGGGAAGTACATCGACACCGACGCGGCGATCCGGTGCCAGACGTCTTCATGGCGACGGCCCGAGGACTCGATGATGCCTACCGGGGTGAAGATTACCGGCCTGTACACAACGAGTATCCTGGCCAAGACCGAGGCGGTCACCGCCGGTTACGACGAGGCGATCTTGCTGAACAACGACGGCACGGTGTCGGAAGGCAGCGGCGAGAACCTGTTCATGATCCAGAACGGACGCATCTCCACGCCAAAGGAAACGGATAACTGCCTTCTGGGAATCACGCGGGACTCGGTCATCACACTGCTACGGGAAGAGTTCGGAACTGAGGTTGTCGAGCGGAGCATTCATCGCAGTGAGTTGTATCTTGCCGACGAAGTGTTTCTCACGGGAACCGCGGCGCACGTGACGCCGGTCGGCGAACTCGACAACCGCAAGCTGGGAACGGGAGACATCGGTCAGATGACCGCGAAACTGCAGTCGATCTACTCCACCGCCGTCAGAGGCAACAACGAGCGTTATATGGACTGGTGCACCCCGGTTGTGCCTCGAGGTTGATTCCGGGGCAGCTTGAACGTTGAGTCGCTGGCAACGCCAATTGGCGGGGTTGTCGGCACTCTCAGACCATTTCCAGGAGTCGTCCAGGATACATGTGTGCACACTATCCAATTCACCTGCGCCACGTTTACGTGGTCGTAGAATCCGCGTTGCCATACGGAAGTGCCTGGTGATGCGCCCATCTCATTGATATTGTGGGCTGAGAAGATCTTGAATGCGCGTGCGACACCGGGGACGGCGGGTTTGAAACCCGCCCCTACGTCGGGGGGTCGTCCTCAACCTGGTCAGACATCACTGCGAACGCGTCGAGAGCAACGTTGTCGTGGTGATCGGACGAGCGTGTTGGTAACCGCAAAAAGTGCAGGAATCTCGTCTAAGGGGTCCTGCCGCTTGCAGAAGTAATCGTCGCCATTGATGCCTGCTACAGAAGTCATCACTGAACAGATTGGCCGCCAGTACCTTGTCATGGCGTTCCTGGTGGTATTGGGCGCGTTGCAGATTGCGGTCTCGATATCGGGGGTGCGCGGCATGATGCTCCTGCCGGGCCGCCTCCCCGCGCGGTTCATGGGCGGCGGTCTCATCGTTGCCGGCATAGCGATCTTCTACCTGATGCCGCTATGGGTAGACGGGCCGTGGGCGGCAGGTTCGGTCGGTTCCGATTCCACGCACAGGGAATGGGGCCGCGCAGCATGGTCGGACCTGGGGTCGGCGCGCAACATCAATGACGTCGATGGCGGGTTGTCGGGGACGGATCATGCGAGGTGGTTTCCGATCGCCATGGCTTTGGCGTTGGTCACGTGCCTTGCCGGCGGCACTGTGATGTTGTGGCTGTTTCCTGCTGCACGACGACCCGCAGCGAGCGAACCTATAGATGGATTGGCGGGGTTGTCGACTCGCCCGTATATCCCGGCCCTGACGACGTCGTTGCCGGATCTGCGCGCTTCTATCAAAGACGACGCCGAACGTGAACTCGCCCGGCACCCGCGCAGTATCTTCGGGTGGATCGCGAAGAGGTTGCGTACGTGAACGCGTTCGATACCGCGATCGTGTTGTGGCTGAACGGCCTTTCCGGCAACGTCCAGCTAATTGACGATCTGCTGATGATCCTGGCGAGCGACTACCTCATGCCGCTTGTGTTTTCGACAGCGACGGTAGCCATGTGGTTTGCCGGGCGGACAGATCTGGCACGAAGCCGGCTTCAGATGGCGTCGCTCGTGGGGATGAGTTCGATAGGCTTCTCGAACCTGGCCGTGTTCGGGATTAACTCCATTTGGCACAGGCCCAGGCCATTTGTTGACCTAAGCGGCGACATAAACCTTCTCTTCTACCGGGCGACCGACCCGTCGTTTCCCGCGAACCCGGTGGCCATCGGATTCGCGGCCGCGGCCGCGGCGTGGCTTGTAAACAGGCAGCTCGCCCTGTGGCTGATGGCGGGTTCGCTGGCCTACGGGTTTTCGAGGGTCTACATAGGTGTCTTCTACCCGACTGACATCGCGGGGGGCGCGGCGGTGGGGATATTGGTCGTTGTGGCCACACTACGGCTGCGCGACCTTTTGGAACCGGTGATCAGCCTGTTTATCAGGGTGGTGCGCGGGTTTTCCCTGGCCTGACGGCCCCGGTCGCGCGATTCCCGGGGAGTTCAATCTCTAATTTCGAGGGATTCCTCGTTCGAATCGGGGCGGTCAGCCTATCCGGGGGAGACGCGGCCGCGGAGGTGTAGGCGGACCATGCCCGACTACATTTATCTTCGTACCGAGATCCGCCGGAATCTCTCGGCGTACTCAAAGGGCAGGCCTTCGGCGTTCATCCTGCGACGTTCTCTCATTCGCTCTTCGATCTCCGAACCCCGTACGAGGCCCGGGATTTGGCTTTTGTGCTGGGCCAAGGCTTCGATCTGCACGTCGACCGCGTCGGATACGTCGACTACGGTGTTCGGCGTATCGGCGCCCCAGAACAGAAGGTGCCTGACTTTGTGGGTCTGCAGCCCATCCCTGAGGTGTTCGGGAAAGTGCAGGTGGTCGCGGGCATAAGGGTAAATCGAGTCCATGACGGTTATTCCAACACTGCGATGGTCCCGGTGGTTGAATCCCGAAAACCTGTGCGGGTCGTGACACAACACCACTTCGGGCCGGTATTGGCGGATCGCCCTGACCACCTCGCCCAGGAACGCCCGGTCGGCTTCCAGTCCGCCGTCGGGATGATCGAGGACCACGAGGTTTTTGACGCCGATCACCTCTGCCGCGGCGCGCTGTTCCGCCGCGCGTATGGGCACTATTTCTTCGGAGGTCGCGGACAGATCGTTGCTGCCGCTGCTTCCCGAAGTGCATTGCACGTAGCTGATCTCGCAACCAGCGCGCGCCCAACTGGCTGACGTCCCACCGGCGCCGAGCTCGGCGTCGTCAGGGTGAGCAAAGACGACCATCGCCCGTTCGGGTACATCGTCGAAGACCTCGATGGAGCGCGGCTGTTCCCTTCCGGGCATGACTGTTGGTCCCTGGTTCATATATCCATTCTCGTTTTTCTTGTTTCTGCAGCCTGAATCGCTGCCAAATCACACAACAATACATCCATAAAACCGGGAGTAACTATAGAGGCGTGTGGCTTAGACTTGGCTGGTTTCCTCAACAATCCCAGAATGACTGGCATGTCGAACCTGCAATCGCAAGACCCCGAAATCGCCGTAGCGCTTGAGAACGAACGCAAGAGGCAAATCGACGAAGTCGTCCTGATCGCCTCGGAAAATTACGCCAGCGCCGCGGTCCTCGAGGCTACCGGTTCGGTCATGACCAACAAGTACGCCGAAGGCTATCCCGGCCGCCGATACTACGCCGGCTGTGAAAACATGGATATCGTCGAGCGCGTGGCGATCGACCGATTGAAGACGCTGTTCGGGGCCGACCACGCGAATGTTCAGCCGGTCAGCGGCGCGCAGGCAAACATGGCCGCCTACTTTGCCCTGCTCGAGCCGGGCGATCGGGCAATGGGCATGAGGCTCGACCAGGGGGGGCACCTGACTCACGGCTCGGGAGTCAACTTTTCAGGCAAGCTGTACGAATTCGCCCACTACGGCGTGGACCCGGAACTGGAGACGATCGACTACGACGAAGTGGCTCGTCAGGCAGTCGAGTTCCGGCCGAAATTGATCGTCGCGGGAGCCACGGCCTACCCGCGACTGATCGACTTCGAGCGGTTTCGCGCTATTGCAGACGCGGCCGGCGCCCGCCTCCTCGTCGACATGTCGCACATCGCGGGTCTGATAGCGGGCGGCGTCCACCCCGATCCGGTCCCATTTTCGGACGTGGTGACCAGTACTACCCACAAGACGCTCAGAGGACCGCGGGGCGCGTTGATCCTTTGCACTTCAGAACTAAGACGACGCATAGACAGCGCGGTATTCCCGAACGTGCAGGGCGGGCCTATGATGCACGCCATCGCCGCAAAGGCCGTTGCGTTCGGAGAGGCGTTGCGGCCAGAATTCCGAGCGTATGCCGCGCGCATAGTTGAAAACGCCCGGGTACTCGCCGCCACTTTGGCGTCGGGTGGGCTGAGGATCGTGTCGGGGGGCACGGATAACCACCTGATGCTTGTGGACGTACGCCCGCTTGGCGTGACGGGCGCGCAGGCCGAGGACGCTCTGAAGTCGGCGGGACTCGTTGTCAACAAGAACTCGATTCCGTACGACCCTGAACCGCCGCGGACCGCCAGCGGCATACGCGTCGGGACCCCGGCTGTCACGTCGAGGGGTATGGGTCCGCCGGAGATGGAGCAGGTTGGCGTGTACATCGTCGAGGCTCTCAGAGCAGTGGACCGGCCGGACAGGCGGGAACTCATCAGGCGTGAGGTGGCAGCGTTCGCCGCGAGATTCGAGGCGCCGGGCATTGCCTGAGCCGACGATCAGCCACTAGAAATGACCACCGGGATCTGACAGGTTGGGGCTACCCCGTGGTAAAATGGCTAAGTTTGGGAGTAATACATCCCGAGCAGGTGAAAATGCGCCGATACGAACTACTTTGGATACTCACGGGCGACGCTTCGGACACAGAATGCGAAGCGTCGGCCGACCGCGCCAAGGCGCGAATCGCCGAAAACGGCGGTGAACTGCATTCGGCCGAACTATGGGGACGCCGCAACCTTTCGTACCCGATCAATAAACACAAGGAAGGTACGTATTACGTCGCCACTTTTTCGGTCGAACCGGAAGGCGCGGTGCTGATCGACGGTCAAATGACCGCCGATCAATCGGTGCAACGGCACATGTTGGTCAGGGCTGAAGAGGTGGAGTCGAAAGAGACCAAAGAGACCAAAGAGCCAGCCGAAGCGAAGGCCGAATAGCAAAGCGATGTCAAGTTGAGCCTGAACCAAATCCTTTTGATCGGGAACGTCGGTCAAGACCCCGAGATGCGTTACACGCCAAGCGGCGCCGCCGTAACCAACTTTAGTCTGGCGGTGAATTACCGCCGCAGCAGTCGGGGCGGCGATGTTCAGGATGTTCAGGAAGAAACGGAATGGTTCAGGGTTTCGGCGTGGAACAGGCTCGCCGAAACAGTCAACCAGTACCTCGTCAAGGGCAGCAAGGTCTTTGTCGATGGGAGGTTCCAAAGCCGCCAATACGTCGGTTCGGATGGCCAAACGCGCACCTCCAATGAGGTGATCGCAAACAGGGTGCTGTTCCTCGACCGGCCCGGCCAGTCGTCTGGGGGCGGTCAGGACGATAATTACAGGGGCAGGTCCGCCAGGGTATCGTCACCGCCTGCCGAGGAAGATCCCGATGGCGTCGAGGACTTGCCCTGGTAACGCGATATTCATCCCCTTCGGGGGACAAACAGACCGATTCAGTAATTCCAGATAAGCGTTTGAAATGACAACATCCAGATCTTCGTCGCAGTCATCATATGAAGGGTCTCGACCCTACTCGCCATCGTCATCGTCGTTCCGTCCTCGTGGCCCGGGAGGGCCTGGCGGCGGAGGCCAATCGCGCGGCCCCGGGGGACCGGGTGGCGGCGGCGGAGGTTACTCGCGCGGGCCGGGAGGTCCAGGCGGTTCTGGCGGCGGCGGTTATTCGCGCGGTCCGGGGGGTTCGGGCGGTCCGGGTGGCGGCCAGTTTCGCGGCGGCGGAGCCCGGCGAGGATTCAGACGCGGCCGGCGCGTGTGTAACTTCTGCGTAGACCACGTTGATTCAGTCGATTACAAGGCCGTTAACCGGCTCCGGCGCTATGTTACCGACCGCGCACGAATCGACTCGAGTAAGAAGACCGGCACGTGCGCCAAGCATCAGCGCATGGTGCGGCGCGCTATCGTAAAGGCCAGATTCATGGCCCTCCTGCCGTACTCGCCCGACCATATACGGGTTACCAACATGTTGGCGCCTCGTACGCCGGCGGAGGCTGCCGCAGCAGAATCCAGTGAGACAGCCGCGGCCGCGAGTGTGACTGACGAAACGCCGCAGGGCGAATCCGCTGCGCAGGCCGAGGCGGCAACGGCTACCGGTGAGGCTGTACCAGCGCCTGAACAGAGCCCGACCCCTGCCGGGGATTCGACTCAGGTTGACGGTGTGTCTGCCGCCGCTGAAGTGGAGCAGGCCAAGGCTCCGGAAGACGCCCCCGCGGCCGAGTCAACCGTAGAGGTTTCGCCTCAAGCCGAGGCGTCGTCTGCATCCACGGCGTCGGCCGCGGACGTAGCACAACCCGAAGACAAATCCGAAACCGACAATAGGGAAGTGGCGAAAGTCTAAGGCCGAAAGTGTTTTGCCGGGATTCGTTCACCGGCTGATCAATTTGATCTGAGACCTGGACCGGCCAACCCCTCAAGTCACCGTTGGAGGCTGATCATTGACAGAAAATGAGGGCCGCCCGGAACAGGACGCGGCCCCCCCTGACCAGTACGAGCCGGGCGCGCGTAGCATTACTCCCCGCGGTCCGGGCCGTAAAGAAGTTCTGGCGGAACAACGCCGAACCAAGATTCGCTCCAGGCCGTGGATAATCGGGGGGGCGCTATTGCTGATAGCGTTGCTTGCGTTCCCGATCTACGCATTCGTTGCCACATTCACGTTGCCGCCGCGCGAGATTGCCGTCCGCGTTGACGATTCCGTCTACACCCGCGGCGACGTCGTGGACTTCATCAGGTTTCGCCAGCGGCTGACTGAAGAGGTCGGCGGCCAGTTTGAGTTGGGTACTTCGCTTTTCGAGGCGTTGCAGGTGATTCAGGACAACGAGATCGCCTTCAAACTGGCGCCCCGATTGGGTATCTCGGTCACTCCGGACGAAGTAGACCTCGAGGTCGAATTCCTTCTTCAGATGTCCCCGAAAGACCTGGCAGACCGCGAAAGCGCCGAGTATCAGGCCAGTTTGGCAGAACGGAAACGTCAGTTCCTCAACAACGTCGGCCTTTCAGAAGATGTTTATTGGGAGTTCGTGCGGAAGGAAGTGTTCAAGAACAAGGTGCGAGCCGCGATAGCGACCGACGTGGCGCGTATTCGTCCTCACGTGCGCCTGTATGAAGTCAGACTGGCGGAGACCGGCGACCAGGACCTTCAGCGGGTTATCAGGTCGATCGAGGGCGGCGAGGCCGTGGAAGAAGTGGCGAGGCAGTTTTCCATCGACCCTGCCGTTCAACGCACCGGAGGTGAAGTTGGATGGTTTCCTGAGGATGTTCACGAGAAGCTGGACCGAATGTTGTTTGGCGTAGATGACAACGGGGACCGATTCCTTCCATTTGGTGATCCGAGCCCACCGCAATTCGAATCGGAGACCCGGCAGGTTATCGTGTACGTCGTAACCGAGGAGATCGAGGCGAGGGAAGTTACCGACGACCATTTCGAAGTCCTGGCCGATCATGCGTTGACCAATTTTCTCAATGACCATCGCCGCGAATTCGACCTCTACATGGTGTTGAATGACCGCATATACGCATGGGTCAACAGGCAGGTGGCGATAGCTTCTATCAGGCCCACCCCAACGCCTCAGCAAGGCATTCCCGGCCTGGGCGGCTTCGGCGCCGGGCTTCAGGTAGCGCCGTGACAGACGCGTCCAACGCCGACGCCGGCGGGCAGGTGGGTGTAGGGCTTCTCGGGCTCGGAGTTGTGGGGTCGGCTGTCGCAGCGGCCCTTCAGGAAGGCCCGTCCCGTCCCGGCTTTACCGGCGCCGAGTTGAAGTTGCGACGCGCTTTGGTGCGGGATCCGAACCGTGCCCGTCCCGTCACTCTGGACCGCGGTCTGTTGTCCACCGATCCGGCCGACGTGATCGATGATCCTGGTGTTGGCATCGTGGTAGAGCTCATGGGCGGCGAAGAGCCGGCGCGCAGCCTGATCGAGCAGTCTCTTCGCAATGGCAAGCACGTCGTGACGGCGAACAAGGAAGTCATCTCCAAGCACGGAGATTCGCTTGCAGGGCTGTCCGTGGAAAACGGCGTGAGCCTTCACTTTGAGGCCAGCGTAGGGGGCGGCATCCCGATTTTGGGACCGCTGACGAACGACCTGGTAGCCAACAGGATTCGAAGCCTCAGAGCGATAATCAACGGCACGACAAATTACATCCTTACCCGGATGGCGGCCGATGGCGCGCAGTTTGCGGACGCCCTTAAGGAAGCGCAGGAACTCGGTTATGCCGAGGCCGATCCTACGAGCGACGTGGAGTCGTTCGACGCCACGTACAAGATCTCGATACTCGCCTGGCTGGCGTTCGGTACACGCGTTCCGAATGAGGCCATCTACCGGGAGGGCATCCGAGGCGTCGACGCACGCGATTTCAAGTACGCTAGGCAACTTGGATACACCATCAAGCTGCTGGCCGTGGCCCAAAGGAACGACGAGGGGCTACTTGTCCGGGTGCACCCCGCGCTTGTGCCGCTCGACGTGCCGATGGCGAACGTCAATGACGTGTTGAACGTTGTCGAGGTGGAGGGGGACCTTGTCGGGCCTCTTTGGTTGCAGGGCAGGGGAGCGGGGGCTGAGCCCACGGCGAGCGCGGTGTTGGGGGACATATGGCGCGTGGTAAGGGACATGCGGACAGGTCAAATGGCGCCGCGCAGGCATGACGCCATGCTGCCGGCTCCGAGCATCCTGCCCATGAGCACGCACGTTTCACAGTACTACTTGCGAATTACTGCACACGACAGGGCCGGTGTCCTGGCCAGAATCGCGGGCATCCTCGGGCAGCACGCCATCAGCATCCATTCGGTACTACAGATGGATAATGACGAAATGCGGGGAACGGCCGACCTGGTAATAATGACGCACAGGGCCAGGGAAGCTAACATTCAGCACGCTGCAGCCCAGTTGCGGGATCTCGACGTCGTCGACAAACTCGACAATCTGATTCGGGTCGAGAGTTATTCCAGGGCGGCTTAGGCAAGTCGCTCCGGACCCTGCACGCTGCGGAGCTTGAACCAATTGGGGATGTTCGCAGGCGTAATAGAACGTTATCGGGAGTTGCTGCCAGTCAGCGAGTCCACTCCGGATGTGACGTTGGGAGAGGGCGACACTCCTCTGGTGCGGTCGCGCGCCATCGGCCCGATGCTGGGTTGCGACGACCTCTACTTCAAATTGGAGGGGTGCAATCCGACCGGTTCATTCAAGGACCGGGGCATGGTCATGGCCGTCGCACACGCGCTGGAGACGGGCCGTGAGAGGATCATTTGCGCCTCCACCGGCAACACAAGCGCGTCTGCCGCGGCGTACGGCACTCGCTACGGATTGGAAACACTCGTGCTCGTGCCCGCCGGCGAGATAGCGCTCGGCAAGCTGGCGCAGGCCATGGCCTACGGCGCCCGCATACTGGCCGTTGACGGTAGTTTCGACGATGCCTTGCAGACTGTCATGGGGCTGGTCGACATAATGGACATCGAACTGGTCAATTCGCTCAATCCGTATCGAATTCAGGGCCAAAAGACGGCGGCGTTCGAGATCGTGGATGACCTCGGGGAAGCCCCGGATATGGTGTGCATGCCCGTCGGCAATGCCGGTAATATCACGTCGTACTGGCTTGGATTCAACGAGTACGCAGGCATCGGGCGGGTGAAGGAACTTCCCAGGATGATGGGCTTTCAGGCCGCCGGCGCAGCGCCCATCGTGCTTGGAGAGCGAGTCGATCATCCGGAGACGGTTGCGACGGCTATCCGGATAGGGAATCCGGCGAGTTGGGAAAGGGCCGAACGGGCGCGGGACGAATCGGGCGGCCTCATCGAGATGGTGACCGACGAGGAGATCATTTCGGCTTACCTGCGCCTGTCGAGGGACGAAGGGCTGTTTTGCGAACCGGCTTCCGCGGCTTCCGTGGCTGGATTTTTGCGCCTGCCGGAATTGGGAGTGGACGTGAGGGGCAAGACGATCGTCTGCATACTGACCGGAAACGGTTTGAAGGACCCGGGCACGGCGGAGAGCCGCGCGCTGATAGCGATCGAGTACGTTGCGCCGGATCTGAAGGAGATCGCATCGATGTTATCTACCGGCGGCGGTCAACGGGCGGGGAACTGAATGTCGCCGCCCGGTAAACTCTATTCGGAGAGTATGGCTTGACCTGCACAATCGCAGTTTCAGAGGAGACTTTCGAGTCCCTGGCCGATCTCGTTCCTGACGTCTCGGGCCGCTTCGGCCGATTTACTTTCACCGACCGTCCCGAGTGGCTGAGCGCATGGTGGGACGAGTACTCGGGCGACAGCGAACTGAGATTGCTGTCCGTCAGGGATGAAACGGGCAGGGCTGCGTTGATCGCCCCGCTTCAGGTTGCGAACGGCATCGCGTCCTTTCTTGGAGGGACAGACCTGTTCGACTACCACGACTTTATCTGTCCGGGCAGCGCCGAAGACGTTAACCCCGTTTACGTCGACGCGGTGGTCAGGAAATTATCCGGCGACCCTGATATCTCGGGTCTTGAATTCCTGTCGTTGCCCGAGGACTCAACAGCCATCAGGTACCTGCCGGGCGTGTGTGAGGCTGCGGGGTGGGTGGTCTCGATCGAGCAGGAGGACGTGGCGCCGCGGCTGTCGC
>JAKZUY010000059.1:0-3862 GCA_047516345.1 Dehalococcoidia bacterium
CCCGCGTACATGACGCCGACCCTGTCACACATCTTGGCGACAATGCCGAAGTCGTGCGTGATGAAGATGATCGCCACCCCGTCCTCGGCCTGAAGTTGCTTCAGAAGCCTCAGATACGCCGCCTGAATCGTTACGTCGAGCGACGTGGTCGGTTCGTCGGCGATGATCACGGAGGGCGTTGAGGATATGCCGATGGCGCCCACAACACGCTGGCGCATGCCACCGGAGAGTTGGTGAGGGTAGTCCTTGGCCCGCTGCTCGGGGGCGGGGATGCGGACGTGCCTGAGAGCCTCGATTATCTTCTCCCAGAGCGGCTTGCCTTTCAGACCCTGGTGGATCGTGATGGCCTCGCCAACCTGGTTTTCGATGGTAAATACGGGGTTCAGGGCGGTCATCGGGTCCTGGAGGATCATTGCGATCTCACCGCCCCGAATCTTCGTCATCTCCGACTCGGAAACCTGAAGGATGTCTTTTCTGGTGTAGACCTCACGGCCTTCGCCCTCACCGTTTTTGCCGCCGACCATCTCCCTCGTGGCGAGAATCACCTCTCCGCCGACGATGTGGCCGGGCGGCGATTGCACGAGACGCATGACCGACAGCGCCTGTACCGACTTGCCGGAACCCGACTCGCCTACGATTCCTAACGTCTCGCCCCTGCGGACCTGGTAGCTGACGCCGTCAACGGCTTTGACAGTCCCCCAGCGCGTGGTGAAGTAAGTGCGCAGGTCCTTGACCTCCAGCACCACCTCCTCGCGAACGGTGTCCGGCCCAAAACGGTCGAATGTGCTCGTCCTAGCGGTTGCCTGATCGTCAGTGGACGGAGTCATATCCACGTCAGCTTCAGGAGTCCTGGTAGTTTCGTCCATATTGGCTCCTACCGCATCAACTCAATTACGTTTTTCAGTTCAGCTCCAAATGCCGCGGGACGCGGACCGTAGAACTACAGACCGCGCCGTTGATTCGAACCTGCGAAGTGGCGAAACTATAACACAGTCGCCCGCGCAGGCCGTCATTCCCGCGCGCCCGCATCCGATTTGCTTCGACTCAACGCTCAGGATCCGAGTTCCTTGGAGATCTGACCCAAGGCGCCGTCCAGCGAATCGACGATGAAGTCGACCTCGTCCCGGCTGATCATCAACGGGGGGCATATCGATATGATGTCTCCGGCGCGGAAACTGATCATGTCCCGTTCGTACAGCATCTGCGGCAACTTCTTTGCCAGCCCTGCCGACGCAGGAAAACGTTCCTTGGTTGCCCGGTCCTTCACGAGTTCGACCGCCGCGATAAGGCCGACGCCGCCTCGGATGTCGCCTGTAATGTCGTGTTCCCTCAACCGCTGGAGTTGACTGAACAGGTACTCGCCCATCCGCTTGGAATTCCCGACCAGATCTTCGCGTTCGAAAATCTTGAGGTTTGCCAACGCCGCTGATGCCGAAATGGGATGGCCGCCAAACGTGATCAGGTGGCGGAACGTCTCGGAGTCCGTCCCGACAAAGGAATCAGCGACCTTTTTGGTGGCTATTGCCGCGCCCAGCGGCGCGTAGCCGCTCGTTATCGCTTTGGCGACCGTCGTGATGTCGGGCTGAACGTCCCAGTTCATCGGGCCGAACCACTCCCCAAGCCGGCCAAAGCCGGTAATCACTTCATCTGCGATCAGCACAACGTCGTACTGATCGGCGATCTCGCGTAACCGCTGCCAGTATTCTGGGGGCGGTATGTGGATCCCGGCCGCTGCGGACACGGGCTCGGCGATCATGGCGGCCACTGTCTGAGGACCCTGATGCTGAATGACCGTTTCGAACTCGTTCGCACACTTGATTGCGACGTCCACCGGATCGCCTTCGTAGGGCTGCCTGTACGAGTCCCAATTTGTTACGTGAATTGCGCCCGGCATTGAGGGACCCATCGGATCGGCGGATGGGCTGCCTCCGAGGCTCACGGCCATCGCCGTGGAGCCGTGGTACGAATAGCGACGGGAAATTACCTTGAACGCGCCAGCCTTGCCGTTAATCTGCTGGTATTTCTTGGCCATCTTTACGGCGGTTTCGACGGCCTCTGAGCCGCCCGACGTGAAGAACGTCCTCGCGCCGCTGTCGGGGTAGAGTTCAGCGATCTTGCCGGCAAGCTCTATCTGTGGGATGAGCGCCGAATTCGCAGGTGGCGACGATATGGCCTGCATCTGCTCGTATACGGCGTCTGCGATCTCCAGACGGCCGTAGCCCGCGGCCTTGTACCACAGCCCGGACATGGCATCGAGCAGGCGGTTGCCTTCGATGTCGGTAACCCAACAGCCCTCGCCTTTTACGAACACCTTCAGGCTGCCTCGCCAGTCGTTGATCTGCGTGGCGTGCATGAACAAATGGTCGCCGGCGATCTGCTGTAACTCTTCGATGCGTTCGCCTGAGTAGGCGGCGGCTGTTGTCATTTGGATCTCCGGGAAAAGCCAGTTCTGGGGCGGATGAGATCACCCTGCCGCAGGGAAAGTGTGGCGCTGCGGTGTGATTCGCTATGCCGTCATTTTAAGCGTCTCACGTTCGGCGGTCTACGGCCAACCCGTTAATCCGCCGGCGCGCAGTCGTTCGGGCAGGGTGGTGGCGGCGATGTTGCCATCGTCTTCGCAGCTCACCCCCGTCCAGGCCACAGTCTATTCAGGAGGGAAACGGTTTCTGGCCGGCCCGCCAATCGTCTTGCGCCGGGCCGGGGATTATTGAGTTCGCCCGGAGGGTTGCGCCGTGCCGTTTCAGGCTGCGCACTAGCGCGACGGGAATCGTGTTCGAACGCGCTGTTCCACTGCTATAATCGACCCGCTATGACACCTGCGGCCCAAATAACTTCGGCGCGTGTGTGCCTCTGTTGTAACCCTTTGAGGAGGCGTGACAACTAGACGCGCTCGCTAGATGGCACGTCACGCCCCTCGCGTCCAACGAGACACGAGGGGTTTTTTGTTGCCATCCCAAATCCTGAACGCATGAAGAAACGGCCGCCTGACCAGGGGAGCAGTACCCAACAATGATCGCAATCGAAAATCGCATACCGGAATCCGAACTCGCCGGCATCAACCGCCGCATGGAGGATTCCCGCCCTTCCGACATTCTCCGGTGGGTCGACGGCCAGTTTGGCGCTGACGCCGCTCAGATGTCGAGCTTTGGGCTTGAAGACGTCGCGCTGTTCGACATGTTCTGGCGCGTCAACCCCAAGGCCAGGGTGATGACCCTCGACACGCTCCGGCTCCCAACCGAGACGTACACCCTCTTCGATCAGACGGCTCTGCGGTACAACGTGAAGATCGAGACCTGGTACCCCGACCTGGAATCGGTTGCCGAAATGGTTGATTCGAAGGGGTTCAACCTCTTCTATAAGGGTATCGACAACCGGAAACTGTGCTGCGGCATCCGTAAGGTCGTTCCGCTTAACCGGGCGCTCTCCGGGGTCGATGCGTGGGTGACGGGCCTGCGCCGCGATCAGGGAATGGAGCGCGGGCAGATCGACATCGTCGAGTGGGACGATGCGCACTCCAACTACAAGGTCAACCCTCTTGCGAATTGGACCTTCGAGCAGGTGGAGGCGTACGTGAAGGAAAACGACGTTCCTTACAACGAACTGCACGACAACGGTTACCCGAGCATCGGCTGCGACCCCTGCACACGAGCCGTTAAGCCAGGCGAGGACTTGCGGGCAGGCCGATGGTGGTGGGAGACCGACCCCGACGCCAAGGAGTGCGGACTTCACGTCATTGCAGCTGCGACCGCCGGCTAGACAGCCGCGGCGAGAATCCCTTCCGGCGCGACAGAATTAAAGAGGCAAGATGATAGATCCCCACGGCGGAACTCTGGTAAACCGGGTTCTCAACCCCGAAGAGGCG
>JAKZUY010000060.1:0-6580 GCA_047516345.1 Dehalococcoidia bacterium
GTCCGGAGATGGTGGTGGCGCCGGCGGGTCGTTTTCGGATGGGCTGCGTCTCCGGACGGAACTGCAGCAACAACGAGCTCCCCCCCGTGCATGAAGTGTCGGTGGGGTCGTTCGCGCTGTCGAAGTACGACGTACGTTAGGTATTTGCCCGAAGCGGCGCCGATGTGGATGTCCGTGCCCCGGCGGCGCGAACGCCAACTTGACAGTACCTTGATAACACGTTTAGCCCCGGCGGGAAACGAATGGGCCTGGGTCACGGATGGAACACGAATTAATGGGAGCAAGAGTGAACTACTCGCGATAGATTCGGTTACTGCGAGCTATCAGGGGGGCAATGCGATGCGTTTGGTGGGGAATGGAGCGATGGAGTTTGTGTGGCAGGGGCTCTGTTCGATAGCCGGCGGGTACGTGCGGCGGGCTTACAATTCGGACATCGCGAGCGCTGAAGGTACGCGGGAGGTGCAGAGATGCTGGGCGAACTGAAGACGAGGCTTGCCGACCTTGAGAGGGCCGCGCGAGCGGCGGAGGGAAGGGACGACGACCTGGCCGGCATGGTCGCGGGACTGAACCGGGCCTTCGGGGCCCTCTGCCGCGTTCTTGAAGAGGAGCGCCCCGGCACCGCGGCGCGACTGCTGGCGGCGCTCGAAGAGGCGGCGGACGACCCGGAGGAGAGCTACAGCGAGCGGGTGACCGAGAAGATGCGGTCGATGCTCGGGTGCATTCAGGAGTTCCTGCTGGACATCGGCAACTTCAGGAGCCCGAGAATCGCCCGGGCCAAGTGGTGAACGAGCCCATCGCACCCGATGCGGTGGGGTGGTGGGCGAGTCGTCGGAGCGCGGAGGCCTCGACGAGACGCGGGAGTGGTCGGCGGTTGGTCGCTCCGGACGGGTGGGTGGTGGACTCACGGGCTGCCCCCAGTCGGGAAACGGTGCGCGGGGGACGACGTGAGCGCCCTCACCGCGGCCGCTCCGATCGACGCGCAGGTCCTTGCGGGTCGATCGGAGCCGCGCCGTCGGAGGCCCCGCCCGCCACGCCTTGGACCGGGCCTGGACCGCCGAGTTCGTCGCCGGCCCGCCCGGGTCAGACCTAGCCGCCGTTCTCGCCACCTGCCATCTCCCGCGGCGTCGCGGCGACGTCGAGTCCGACAGGTCGCCCTTCAGCGCGGCCGGCTCGACACCGTGATTCGGCGGGGCTGCTCTTCATGGCCGGTCCGCCCCAACCACCTCTGGTCCGCCCCGCGAAGCGGTGGCAGGGCAGCCGACCCGTTGCGCCGCACCGAGTTTGCCCGCCTCGAGCGCGCACCCGCCGAGCCGCTGGTGTTGCTCCCGGATGAGCATTGAGCATGGGAGCGCCCGGGTCCAGGACCACGCCCCGTGCGCGCGGTAGGGCTAATCACAGGGCTGGTACCCTGCGGCCATGCTATAATTTCTGTCGAACCAGCATTGAGGTGACACGTGGCCGCCAACAACAACATCGACTCCTTTTCCTTCAAGGTCAACGGGGTACAACTTTCCTCCGACAAACCCGTGCTTTCCGTCCGGGATATCCTACAGCTCGCCCGCGAGAAGGGTGCAATCCCCCAAACGCCTGACAAGTACATGCTGAAGGGTGAAAAGGGCGAGTACGGTCTCGACGGCACTGTAGATCTACGCCAGGACCACCTGTTTATTACCATTCCCACGGGTGGCACTCCAGTCGCTGTGCTCTGATGAACCATTCCGACAATATTCTCACAATTCGCACGGAACTAGAGGGTCTCGGATACAAGACCCGGATGTCCACGACAGCGGCTCGCGGACCTGTGGTATACTTCGAGTACGAAATAGAAGTCGGTTCCAGGCAAGGTCAACGCATTATGCTCGGCCTCAGCATGCATGGCAGCGGCCTCTATCCCGAATACCCTCCTCACTGGATTCATGTGTCGCCCCCTATCAACGACAACCGCGGCGGCGCCGTCGAACAATACGTCGATACCGACGGCAATGAGTGGCTCGCCATGAGTCGGCCGCCCGGAGAGCTGTGGGACGCACTCCCGACTAAGCGCATCGATGTTTTCCTGAGTGAGCACGTTCGACGCTTTTGGGCTACGATATGACATGCGACGTCGCCCTCACTCAGGACGCCCATCTCACTGCGACACGCCACCTACTCCAACATTTCGAGCGGGGCGTACTTCAGGAGGATCTCTGCTTTGCCTTGTGGCAACCTTCAACCGGTGCCACCCGCCGCACTGCGCTCATCGACGAAATAGTTCTTCCGGTCGATGGAGACCGCGTTCTTCACGGCAACGTCAGTTACAATCCCGCGTACCTCACGCGCAGTCTCGGCCGCGCCGTCGCGCGCGGTGCGGGTCTTGCCTTCATGCACAGCCACCCCAACCCAGGCTGGCAAGGCATGAGCCAGCCCGATGTCCTAGCCGAGCGCGACCGACTCGCCTACCCGGCCGGCGCTACAGATCTTCCTCTAGTCGGCCTCACCGCCGGAACAGATGGACATTGGAGCGCGCGTTTTTGGTGTCGCGACGGCCGGAATATGATGATTCGTCATTGGTGCCGACAGGTGCGCATAATTGGCCCGCGGTACTATACGGCTTTCTACAATGACGATGCGACTCCACCCCGGCCCCGACGCAACATTCTCAAGCGTACCTTCGATACGTGGGGTAGTAAGGCCCAAGCCACCATTTCCAGACTGACCGTCGGCATCGTTGGCCTCGGCAGTGTCGGCGCGATCGTTACTGAGTCTCTTGCCAGGATAGGCGTGTCTAGGTTCACACTAATCGACCCGGATACCGTCGAGGAACACAATCTTGACCGGCTCCTGTACGGAACGACGGCCGACGTAGGCGTCCCAAAGGTCAACTTGGCACAACGCGCCATAGAGCGTTCCGCGACCGCCGACGACGTAAACGTTCTCGCGTTACAAATGTCCGTGCACAAAGACGCAGCCTACAATGCTGCCTTGGACTGCGACATACTCTTCAGTTGCGTAGACCGGCCGGTAGCCCGCGACGTGTTGAACTATATCGGCACCGCGCACTTGATTCCCGTCGTCGACGCGGGTGTCGCCGTCGAAACAAAACCTGCCGATGACAGGCTGTTGTCTGCCCACTGGCGCGCGCATCTTATTACGCCATACCATCGCTGCATGCGCTGCAACGGTCAATACGACTCGAGTATGGTGGTCATGGAGCTCGATGGGTCGTTGGCCGACCCGGCTTACGTCACCACCATTCCGGCGCAAGATCGAGATCGCAATCAAAACGTATTTCCGTTCAGCTTGAGCGCCGCAGCCCTCCAGATTAATCTCATGCTCCGCTACCTACTAGCGGAGGACTGGTGGCCTCTGGTGAAGCAACAGGAGCATCAGTTCGTCGCTGGAACGTCCGAGGTCACAAACGCCGATTGTCAGCCTCATTGTCCCTTCCTTAGGCGACGCGCTCGAGGAGATGCGGAGAGGCCGCCCTATCTCCTAAAGTCCGCGGCCGCTGCCCAGCCTTAGTAGACTCACACCCCGCCCGGAACCCGCCGGCGGTCCGCGACCATGGTGGGTTCAGGTTTGTCGATACGATATGCGGGATTGTTTGACCGCCAGGTTCCTGATGCCGATCGATTTTAAGAGCTGCTCGATCGCATACTGCACATAGTCGACGCGCGGAACGCTCGGACCGAGGGTGATGACGCTGTCCGTTGCCAAAATATTGGTGAGCCTGAGGCACCAATGTTGCCCGTACATGCGGAGCCGACCCGAATCCCCAGGCCGGGCCTCGAAATCATAACGGACACCGCCGTGGCTTTCGAGATCCGAGGCCGTCGCCACGATTCTACACTCTTCCTCATAGCTGTAGGCGTGACTCTTATACAGATACGGGATCGCACCCAAACACTCCAGAAGTGTTGCCGCGACCTGTCTTTGGACAGCCTGGCGACGGTCCTTGTGCGCCGCGCGTACTATCGGGTACAAGCACTGCAGTACGGGGCGCAGCAGAAGGGCATTAGCGGCGGCCGCATCCTGGCTGTAAACCACTTTATGTAGTGTTGCCGCACATTGGCTAGGTGAGAAGCGGTCCACGGGAATCGCAATCGAAGACCCTCGTCCTTCTCGGCCGTAGTGTCTCCAGAATATGAGATTATCGCGGGCCTTGTTCTGGGTATTCTGGCGGTGTGTCACAAAAGACCCGATGTATACAGGGGCTTGTACTACATACTCCAGGACGTTCAGGGTATCGTGCGGTGCTACCAATTCCTTCAGGAAATACGCTCCCTCCAACGGGTCGTTCAGATTGGCGCAGTCGTACAGGCGCAGGTAGCGACGATCCGTTCCCGTCGCCCTGTGGCCCCGTGGGGTTGTGGATGCGTCCGAGTCGGCAGGGGGAACGGCAGGGGTTTGCTCAAGGTTGGGTTCGGCGCTTCCATGCAGCATCGAAAAGAGAGCCGGGAGGCTTGTATAGTGGACAACCACCGGCGTCGTAGGGGGCGCCACGTCGTGCTGCGCGATGAACTCACCCGTAACCTCGTTCACGGCAGCGCGAAGGAAGTCGCTCAAACGGTCCCGAACATAGGCGACATCCATTGGGGCTCCGGAGCGAAAATACTCGTTCCCGCTACGGATGGCGCCTTTCAAGTTACGGATCCCAGTAGTCATAGTCGTGGAAGGCATGTTAGTTAGGGGTACCGACCAGATGCGTGCAGAAATACACTCTAAGCACTCGGCGTGAGCCCTCGGGTGCTCATGAAGCTTGTAGAGGGTGGTACGGGACACGCCCGTTGATCAACAAATCATGCTACCACAGACACTCAGGCGGCCGTACGCGGGGATGGAGTTCCTCTACAGCCTGCACCGCTTCAACGTCGCCACCTCGCGCGCCCGCTGGGGCGGATTCTCGGTCCCCGAGTTCGCCGGCCTGCTCCGCGTATCCGCGTCGACGGTGTGCCGCTGGGAAGCGGCCCGCGGGCCGCTCGCCCTCCGAGCCGGTCAGGAGGACGCATTGCAGGTGTTGTACCGGGAAATCGAGAAACGCCAGACTGAGTGATGATCCTGCGCGGTCGTGGCCGGAGCGCCGTGGCAGACGCGCCGTCCGCCCCTCCACCGGCGCAACAGCCCAGCGCGGCCGCGGCCGATCCACGCCGTTTCCGACGCCCCGGCCGCCATCGACCAAGCTTTGCAGCGCTGGCGGTCGCCGCCATCACCCTGGTCGGCCGGTGCCGGCGGCGGGCTGCACGTCAATGGATGGCTACCGAACCCTGGCCTGGCGACGGATCCGATCTTCGGCCCAATGCTGCAGCTTTGCAGTTCCCTGGGTGGTCAGTTGACTCCCGACTACGCCTGAACCGCCTACACCACGCCTCTCCGTGGACGTCGTCCGGGGTCGCCCATGCCCGATGCCGGCGCCGCCTGGACGAGCTGCACCGGAACCGGTGTCGCCGCCTGGACGAGCTGCACCGACACCTACCTGTCCGTCCTGCCAGTCGAGCCCGGAGTTGTCCCACGCCCCGATCGACCCCGCCAAGCTCAAGATGCTCGGCCCTAGACACGAATTCTGGCCGGTTCCCTCCGAACGTCTGGCTAGGCTAGAATCGGCACCCAGCGGGACGCGCTCGGCCGGAGCTCGAGGACCTGGTCAGAAGCCCGAAGCACTCCTCGAACGCATCCTCCGGGCGAGCAGTAGCGACGGCGACGTGGTCCTGGATCCTGTGAGGCCTTTCGATGACGTTGGAAAAGCGGATCTACTGCATAGAAGGTGTGTGGGGCTACGGCGCTCGAGAGGTCGAACCGTCCGTGGAGCCGTTGCTCGACATGTTGCGCAGACAGGGCCTGTGGACCTACGTGAGGCGAGACTGTGCCACGACCAGTGAATTGAAACACTATCTCTACCATGAATGGAAGAGATGCAAGACCGGATCCGTGCTCTACCTTGCTACCCATGGCGGCCAAGGCAGTATTCAGCTGTCCGATGACGAGTGTCTTGGGCTGGACACGCTCGGAGAGTTGCTCGAGGGGCAATGCGAGAGCCGCCTCGTTCACTTCGGCGGCTGCGAGGTCCTGGGGGGCGACGACCATGTTACCAACCCGAGAATCAAGACGTTCTTGGACAAGACGGGAGCGATGGGCGTGTCAGGCTATGGCGCGACAACGGGCTGGACAGACACATTGTGGGCACCAGCAGCAGCTTTGGAGTTGATGCTGTTCAGCTCCATCAGGGAGCAGGACATAGACCTGGACGACGGGAGACACTTCAAGCGGTTAGGAAAAATCGTGAAGTCGTTGCAGGACAAGTTCGCAGATTGTGAGTTCGACCTGTACACCCGCCTTGACGCGCGTATTCGCGGACGAAGAGTGGCGCGCGTATAGTGGGGGCCAAACCCCGTCGATTCCGAGGCAACCGCGGCCGGCGCGACGCCGCGGCTCGCTGGGAGGCGGTGGCCCAACTGGCGACGTTCAACAACTGCTACTGGTCGAACCATGCGGCTTGAAGATCTGCAACCCCGTTGCGCCGTCCGCGGCGTGCATCCCGACGGCCTTGTCACGGTCGTCAGCGTGCAGTGGTTCGGCTCGGAGGCGGTCGAGCTGACCTACAAGA
>JAKZUY010000061.1:0-5155 GCA_047516345.1 Dehalococcoidia bacterium
GACCTTCACTTTCAATTCCAGGAGGTCGACGAAGTTGATCACCCGCACCTGTTCGCCGGGCCGGGCAATATCGACGGAGGCCCGGCAAACGCCCGGTTCAGACCCCGCAAGGTCCAATAGTTCGTCGCGGTCGATTTCCAACTGCGCCCCTGTTAGGCGCGTCTCCCCTGCGAAAACAACCTCGCTGACCGGAAATATGCCGAGTTCAAGCCTCATGACATCACGACCCCGCCGCGGCTGAGTCGAAAAGCGTCGGCTCAGCTACCTCGGTATTGAGCGCATCCAATGCTTTCTGAACGATCTGAGTCGCAACCTGGGCGTCGTTCTCGGCCGAGAGCCAAGGGTCGCCGCAAACGTGTTCAACTCTCACGCCTCTTACGACGCGGCTAACACCTGCGGCCAGGGGTATGGTGGGAATTGCGCTTATGAGCGCTGTCGTGATTCCCGCCTTTTCGAGTTCTTTGGAGATCATTGCGCCGCAACGATTGCAACTCCCTCAGGTGGCCACGACCAGGGCCGCCTCGACGCCACTGGCCAGGAACTCCTTCGATATCTCGCCCCCCATGCGTTTGGCGTTTGTAACCGAGGTCCCGTTGCCCACGGTGGAAAAGAACGTGGGATGGAGCGAATAGATACGCCCCGAATCTTCGAACTGTCTCAGCGCCGGCAGAGGCAACACGTAGTTGGGGCTCTTTTCGTTGAGGTATTTCGTATTGAAACCTCCGTGCACCGATTCCCATTCGCTCGTGCTCAGTCTCCGAAGGTCGTTTATGGAGTACCGAAAGGCCTTTTCCGCATAACCCGATACCTGCCTATCGGGATTGTGTTTCGGAACCAGTCCGCCGCTGGTTACAAGGCCCAACTTGACCTGCGAAGCGTCCCTGGGCCCTGGGCGGACCTGTAGCTCTTCGTAGCGCTGTGCCAACACTTCAGACATCCATGGCAGACCGGTCAGGCGCGCCTCCAGCATGTCGATCGCGCGCTCCCATGCGGGCTTACTCCGGAGCGTGTGTTTTCTGACGCCGGTCGGCAGGTAGCCGGCGGTCGCGGCCGGCCCGAGTTTCTCGCCGCGGGCCAGTTTGAGTCCGATCGGAACCATGCGGCCCAACGCGTTTTGCATGTCGTTGGAACTGGTTCCGGTCGGCATGCAGACCAGTTGTCTTGCAAACGTCGTATAGCCGGGATTGTCCCTGTGCATGCCGGTCACGGCAGGAATCCCCAGCTTTCGCGCCAGCATGCTGAAATTGGCGCAAGCGTAACCGTAACGGCCTGCGTCAAAGGCCGGTCCGGCGATCACGAGGTCAGGCTTCTCGCGGCGAAGAACTTCGCTGAGCGCCTCGGTGGCGCGGTCCTGTTCGTCGACGAAGTAGTTGTCGCCGCAGATGACCGTGCATTCCACCACGCCGTCCGGCCCCAGTGCGGCCTGCAACGCCCGTCCTGCGCCGACCGCGCCGTCACGAAACTCGGGGGGCGTATTCGCTTTGTCCTCTCCGCCGATGCCGCCGAAGAACTGGTTGAGGTAATGGACAACGCGTATTGACTCTGCCATTGAATCCTTCCGTTTCGGGCCGTGCACGAGTTTGACGCTGCTAATGCCCGAAGCAATTCGTCATGCGCTCAGGCAAAAACTCGATTGAAGCTTGAACGGCACAACAGCGGCGCTTAGCTGGTATCCGTTTGCCCCACCCCGGAGTCGAGGTCAACAACCGGATCAAGCTGGCCGATGACTTCGGATTTGCAGGGAGGCAGGGCGGAGGCAACGGATTAACGAAACTACTTCCAACACACCGGCGCCTGCGGACATGCTGCCGGCGACCTCTCCTCAAGCCGGTCCCAGCGCCCCATCCGGGGACGGGGCGCTGGGACCGGGTCCGTCTTACCTTGCCTTGAATCTGCCCAGTTCAAGTCTCACAACTGATCCTGAGGCCGGGCTATTTTCACCTCACCGGAACTGCCGTGTGAATCCAGTTCGGGTAGGTCGTCGCGCCGGGGCCCAAGGCCCACTCGGCAACCCTCGGCCCGATTGGCCAGAACGTATCCCACGTTACGGTACCAATGGCCCAGTGGTTCTCCCACCACCAGTCGTAGTAGGGCTCGAGTATGTCCCACTGTCGTTGGAGGTCCCCGATGTCTCTGCAAAGCAGATAGTTTTCGGAGCTCTTGTCGAATTCCATCACCGGGTTAAACGAGTGCTGTACGCCCGGCGAATTGGGCAGGGAGCAAAGGTCCGTCGAGTTGCCCCAGATGAAGGTAAAGAGCATGTCAGACTCACGGGCCAACATGCCCGGCCGCAGCGCGCTGTAGGCGGCCTTCGTTATGTCCACCTTAAGACCGGCGGCCTCCCACATGGGCGCCAACGCCTCCGATATCTCCGAGTGCGTGGATCCCAGACCGCTGGGAATGGCTAACTGCACCGTAGCGCCTTCAGCATCGGCTTCCACAAGGTACTGCTTGGCCATGTCGAGGTCGAAGTCGTAGTCCCATCTTTCCTGGAAGAATGGGTTGCAGTTGTCCATCTTCATGATGATGTACTTGCAGCCCGTGCCCGACAAGAAGACGTCGTTCAAAGCTTCGCGGTCAATCGCCAGGGAGATCGCCCGACGGAACTTGCTCGCACGTTCCAGGTCGGCAGGGTCGTCCGCGGCGCCCACCCACGGGCGGTGAGTGGCGGGCGGCGGGCGTTCTATCGGGTTGCCTTCCAGATCCTTGGTCGCATACAGCAGACCCTGGAACCAGACATTCACTCCGCGCCGGTTTGAGTTCTCCGAGGAAATCAGGCGGATGCCCGGCGTGTCGGCAACTCGCCCCAGGTCCACGACACCCACCTGCACCAAGTCCGCTTCACCGGTCTTGATCATGGCAATGCGGGTGGCAGGCTCGGGGACCTCGAGGAAACGGACCGTCTGAAAACCAGGCGTGAAACGCCAGTGATCAGCGAACGCTTCCAGTACCTTCTCGTTGTCCGGTACGTGCTTTATGACCTCGAACGGACCGGTCCCGACTGCGTTGAGAATCGACCAGTCTTCACCGTTCTTGTCGTACGCCGCTTTGCTGATAATCCCTGCGCCGCCGGAAGTGGGCGGCCCTCGGAAGTCTCCAGGATTTCGCTTCAACTCAAAGCGCACGTTGTACTCATCGGTCGCTGTTATGCCATCCCGCGAGTAGATCTGGTCCAGAGACCCGAACGCTGTGTGCTTCGTGCCCTCTCGCATGAGGTCCTGTACGGACCAGACAACATCCTCTGATGTCATCTCGCCGTAGCCCTGATGGAACGGGACCCCTTTTCTCAACCTGACGTTCAGAAAGTAAGTGCCGCCTTGCTCGCTGATCTCCCAGAACTCAGCGAGTTCGTTTTCCTGAGTCCAGTTGTCCAGCGCCACGCGCGTCAGACCTTCAAGGATTCCCGAACTCCAGGCGTAGTCGTTGTGCGGCCAGGACATCGTGAAGTTCGTGTAAAGAGGAGTGCCGACATCCTCGACGGCGATCGTCAGGATGCCGGACGGGGTACGTACATCGGTTCTGGGCGTCGCAGTGGCCACCACGACTTTCTCCACCACCACTGTCTCGACAACCCGTTCCATGACCGGTTTTTCGACGATGACCGTTTCCACGACCATTACGGTCTTGCCCTCTACAATTTTTTCCACTACCACGGTCTCGACAACCCGTTCCGTGACCGGTTTTTCGACGATGACCGTTTCCACGACCATTACGGTCTTGCCCTCTACAACTTTTTCCACTACCACGGTCTCGACGACTCGCTCAGAGACCTGCTTCTCGACGATTACAGTTTCGACGACTCGCTCGGAGACCTGTTTCTCTACGATCACGGTTTCGACAACGGTCTCAGTTCCACAAGCAATGGCCACCGACAATGCCATGGCCAGAGCCACTGCTACGAAAACGCGTCGCCAACGTAAATGAACTGATCTCATGATGTACTCCTGAATGTTTTGGTTATCAGACTCGGATTCACGCCCGTTCATGACCGCGAATTCCGTCGTGACAAGTTGACGGCATGTTATTGCCTAACAGGTACCTGCGCAATGCCAGCACGTTAAACTCCCCTTGAACGGGCGGTGCGGACGGTTCCGGTAAGGCGCCGTGCCAAGCCAGGAACGGTGTAATGGACCATCTCGTCGTATTCGCGTAGCGACGGCTCTCGTGGGCGCCCGACCCGTCGCATTCGTAATGTAGCGGCGGCTCTCGTGGGCGCAGGCGGGGTGGCGACGGGGGCGCCGTGGTGAGCAGCAACCACGGTGTAACCGAACAGATGCTGAGAGAGGACGTGTGGGGTGACAAAGACATCACCGAATTCAGCAACTACAACCCCGAAAAGGGTTGGCCGCTGGGCACGGGTCCGTTCACTCTGACATCATCCTCTGCCGAACAGACGATTTGGGACCGCAGAGACAGTTGGTGGGCCTCGGACGTAGGTTTCAAGCGCCTGCCCGAGATCGAACGGGTCGTGATGCTGCCAGGTCGTGAAGAGAGCGAACAGCTCCTCATGCTGGCGCGGAACGAGATCGACGCATCCGGCCAGGTCTCGGTCGCATCTGTGAAGAGCGCGATTGACCAGAACCCGGACGTGTTGACCTTCACAGGTCGTGACGGCGCCTTTGGCTATATCGACTGGTGCCCGCACATGCTTGGCTTCAACGCCAGCGAGCCGCCGTTCGATGACAAGGAGTTGCGCTTCGCAGTTAACTGGGCCATCGACCGCACGAGGCTGATTAACGTCGCAGAGTCCGGCGCAGGCCGGCCCGCGCTCCACCCGTTCGTGCCAAAGGGCGTCGGTCGCGGCGGTTACTCAGCGACCGGTTGGTCAAAGCCTTTCCTCGACATCATGGACCCGATCGTGGAGGAACTCGGCATCGACGCCGTGGGCCACCCCGACAAGCTGGAAGAGATCATGACCCGCAAGGGTTACACCATGAATTCAGGCGACCTTTGGGAGAAGGACGGCGAGACAATTCCGTTTAACTTCTTCCTGCCGGAGTTCTGGAAACACTATGGCCCGCCGCTGGCACAGATGCTGCGTGAAGGCGGATTCGACGCCACGTTCGACACGTCGCCAGGCAAGTCCGAACTGCATAGCGCTGGAGAGATCCCGTACTTCGGTTGCAGAGGTCCCAGCGGTGTGCAAGGGATGGAC
>JAKZUY010000062.1:0-12620 GCA_047516345.1 Dehalococcoidia bacterium
CCGGTCGCCGGAAAAGCCGATTGAGGAGATTGGGTATGCTCTCGTTGAAGAGCAAGTAGACGATGGGCAGTACGATCAGCGTAAGCGCCGTGGAGCTCATCAAGCCTCCGATTACCACGGTTGCCAGTTCCGCGCTGATGAACCCGCCGCTTCCTTCGGAGGCAACGGCGAGGGGTAACAGGGCGAAACTGGTGGTGAGGGCGGTCATGAGGATGGGGCGCAGGCGCACGCGGGCGCCGGATATCAGGGCGTCATAGACGGACATGCCCCTGTCTCTCTGCTGCTCGACGAACGCGATGAGGACTATGGCGTTCGTGACGACGATGCCGATGAGCAAGAGGATGCCCATCATGGCAGGGAGTCCGAGCGAACGGCCCGTGATGGCCAGGGCCGCGAGCACGCCGATGAGGGCAAGCGGCAGCGTCGTCACGATGACGAAGGGATTTCTGAGGGAACCGAGGCTGGCGACCATAACGAGGTAGACGAGCACTATGCCGATGACCATGGAGATGAAGATGGCCTGGAAGCCCTCTGCAATGTCGGCAAAGATACCGCCGCTGGAGACGCTGACGCCCGGCGGGAGTTGAAGGCCCGCGATCTTCCCGTCTACCTGGACTCCGACGCCCTGCGTGTCTTCCGCAACGATGTCGCCGGTGATGCTGGCAGACCGCACGCCGTCGGTGCGGCTGATGGAGACGGGGCCCTCCCTGACTACGGGTTCGGCGAGGTCGCCCAGGCGGGCCGCGCCGGCCGGTCCGACGATCATGAGGGACTTGATCTTGTCGATGCCTCCGGTGGACTGGGGATCCCCGACCAGGACCACGTCGACCGTCTCTCCGTCAATGTTCATGGTGGTGACGGTCCGACCGATGAGGTACTGGCTGAGTTGGAAGCCGACCTGGCGCGTGCTAAGCCCAAAGCGGGCGGCTTTCTCCGGGTCGACCTGGATCGAGATTTCATCGCGTGCCTGCGAGACGCTGCTCTTGAGATTGACGATACCTTCGACAGTGGACAATGCGGCGATCAGCTCCCCTGACGTGGAGGAGATATCGTCGTAGTTGGGGCCTGTGACGAAGATTTCGACGCCGCCGGAGGGAGGACCGTCCTGAACCTCGGCTACGCTCAGGAAACGTCCGGGCTTGTCGAATTCGTTTCTGAGAATGTTGGCGATGTCATCGGGTGCATCGTCAGACAGGTTGGCAAAGAAGCTGGCCTGCTCGGGGCCGCCAGGCGCGGCGCCAAAGAACAGATCGGTCACGCCAATGCTCACCGTGTATACGTCGGACACGTCGCGTAACCGGTCTTCGATGTCGGTCACCTGGGCGACGGTCTCATTCACGGGCGTGCCCGGCGGCAGCGTGAGCTCGATCTGGAGGAAGCGGTCCCCGCCCCCGCCGAACAGGTTTACAGGAATGATGGCCGTCAGTCCGAGGCTCGAGACGGTAATCAGGAAGGCAACGAGCAGGGTGACGAGCCGGTGCCCGAGGACCCACTTAAGGATCGCGACGTATGCACTCTGCATCCACGTCTCCTTGAGCCGGATGTCGCCATCTTCTCCGGCGCCCTCCGGCAGGTCGCCGGGCCGCAAAAGATACGCCCCAAGAACGGGAACGGCTGTAAGCGCTACGAGTAGGGACGCAATCAGAGCGAACGTCACGGTGAGGGCGAATGGGAGGAAGAAGGCCCCGACGAGGCCCTTGATGAAAACGAGGGGGGCAAAGACGACTACGGTGGTCATCGTGGAGGCGAATATGGCGGGGGCGACCTCCGCAGTGGCTTCGAGCGCCGCGCGCCACCTCTCCCGCCCGGCCTGAATGTGGCGATAGATGTTTTCGAGCACGACTATGGAGTCGTCCACGACGCGCCCCACCGAGATGGCGAGCCCGCCGAGCGTCATGAAATTGAGGGTCATGTCCTGCCACGACATCAGTAGGATGCCGGTGAAGATGCTCAGGGGGATCGACAACCCGATTACGACCGTAGGCCTGAGGGTGTTGAAGAGGCCGCGGAAGATCGTGGGCCGGATGGTGAGCATGAAGGCAAACACGACCGTCACCGCGAACAGAAACCCGAATATGGCCTCTCTGACGAGGTTATCGACCTGCTCCTTGATGTCAGGGCCCTGGTCGGAGACGACGATGATCTCGACGTCGGACGGGAGTCCGGTGATGCCGTCGAGGGCTTCGTTAACTGCGGTGGTCACGTCGAGCGTGTTGGCATCGGGCTTCTTGGTAATCGCGACACCTATGCCGGGCCTGCCGTTGGTGCGGGAAATGCTCTTGGGTACTCCGCCGCCCAGGGTTACGTCGGCCACGTCTGATAGCCGGATCGGTCCTGACTCGGATGCGCCTACGACTAGATCTCTTATGTCCTGGACCGAGTCGAATGAGTGGGTTGTTTTGGCGATGACTGCCTGCGTACCGTCGAAGACCACGCCGGCGGGCAGAGTGAGGTTGTTTTCGCTGAGGGCCGCGGAAATCTGGAACAGGGAGACTCCGGTCGACGCCAGCTTGTCGGCATCTGCGGACACCCTGATGCTCCGCTCCACCTCTCCGGTCAGCGCGACCTGCATGACACCGTCGATCTCAGACACTTCGGGCAGGATGCGGGACTGTACGATGCCCTGGATCTCCGCCACGTCCCGGTCCGAAACTACGCTGAACTGGATGACGGGGAATTGATCGGAATTGAAACGGCCGACGGTGGGTTCTTCCACTCCCGCGGAAAACGCGATGCCGTTCACGGCGGTGTTTATGGCGCTCTCCGCCTCCGCCATATCGGTGCCGTACTTGAACGTAGCAAAGACGGCGGTGTTGCCCTCAAACGATGTCGACTGAATCGATTCGAGGCCAGAAGTTCCGGCGATGGCCCTCTCTATCGGTTCCGTGACGTGCTGGACGACGGCCCCTGGGTCTGCCGAAGGGTAGGCTGCAAATACCGTAACGAGGGGGAATTCGATCTGGGGGAATAACTCGACCTGTAGTGTGCGGTAGGCGAATATGCCCGAGCCCAGTACGAGGAATATGGCCAGCAGCGCCGCGGTTGGCCGGCGCAGGGCCATCGATGTCAAGAAACTCACTCAGGCAACTCCTTAAATCCGCAACCCGCGCGGTCAATTAGCGCCGCACCACTCGTGGGTGGTGGGCGTTGGCTGTATCGATTAACGACGGTATCGCAGACCAGGTCGCGGAGACCCCGTTTGTCGTTCCTAAGTCCAATCATAGTGAAACCGACGCCACAGAGTACTGAGTGTTGGCAGGACCGGCGGCCTCGATCTACACCGCAGGGCCGTGGCTGCGGACATGCCCTACGCCACCGCGACCGCGACCGGATTCCTGCGATGCCACTTGGTCGATTCGAATGTAGACACGGGATGCGGGTCTCGCGAGTTCGAACCTGGCCATTGAGGAATGTACAAAGTGCCGATCGCATCGGGGAGGGCTGTACGACTGGGGCGCTGCGTGGCCGCCGCAAGGTCTGGCGTTCATGCACAGCGAGGGCGGCAATCACTTGTAGCCAGTGCGCTTGCAACGGTCTGGCTACGGTCGACTGGGGTATCTCAAGTCCCCATGCGAATGACGCTACAGGTTGTCACGGTGCCGACGTACTTATCTGTGGTACCAACCACCAGGAGGTCCAGGGTCTGGGCTACCGTCGCGCACGGTATCTGGGCGACAAGCCTATTAATCGCGATGGCGTTAATTGCCGCGTGTTTGGCCGATCAGCCTCTCGCGGCACCGGGCGCGCCAGAGGATGCAGTGATCGAGAGCGCTACCGCGACGCTGTCCGCGAACAACTCGAGCATAGAGGAACTTACGGCAGCGTTCGAAGCACCGGGTATCAAGAGCGCAGTGGAATTGGCGCACGAAGAAGTGGAAGAATACCGCCCAAACTCCGTCGAAGACACCGAATTCCCTAAGTTGCGCTGTGACCTCGCGAAATTCATATCTGCGGCGGTTGACCCGCCCCTCAATGGCGGCAACGCTGAAGGAGAGCGCCCGGGGTGCTGATATTGATCAACCCTACCTGCCCTTCAAAGGCGCCGGCAGTTTGCACGTACCCGCCTCCATACCGTGTTTTTGACTTGCAGTATCAACTCGTCTGGTGGTAGTAATATGGTGAGCAGTGATCGACATGTAAATACGAGGGGGTTGTAATGGGAGTGTTGTACAAGAAGTCGATAGTCTTAATTGGGTTACTGGTAATCCTGGTTTTGGCGGCCCTGGCTTGTAGCGGCGGCGATGCGGAGGAAGCGGAGGTTTTCAAGATCGGGGTGATGGAGTCTGTCACCGGTCCAGGTGAGACCTACGGCACAGTGGCCGTTCAGGCCAAGCAGATGGCGGTGGATGAGATCAATGCAGCCGGCGGCATCAACGGCCGTATGCTCGAGATCATCGTCGAAGACTCAAAATGTAACGCCCAGGACTCGATTACCGCCTTTCACAAGTTAACCGACGTGGACGGCGTAAAGATCATTCTTGGCACCTCCTGCAGCGGCGCGATGCTAGGTGCCGCGCCCCTGGCCGAAAAAGCGGGTGTCATCCTCTTCTCCGGATTGGCAACCAACCCCGACATCGCCAAGGCAGGAGACTACATCTTCAGAACCGCCATGAGCGACGTCCAGGTAGGCGTCGACACCGGTAACGCGATGTGGGCGGATGGAGTTCGCAAGCTGGCTACGATCACGGAGACAACCGACTACGCAGAGGGCGTGAGGCGCATCACAGTAGATCAGTTCGAGAAGCGTGGGGGCCAGCTAGTGATCGAAGAACGTTACGCTACCGACGCGACTGACTTCAGGACCCAGTTGACAAAGCTGCTCAGCGCCAATCCCGACGGACTGCACATCGCCGCACAAGCCGAATTTTCTGGCGGCACCATCGTCAAACAGGTCAGGGAACTCGGTTACGAAGGGCCCATTTACTCAGAAATAGTGGTTGTCGGGTCGACTGCGCTAGAGATCGCAGGCGATGCCGCCACCGGCATGAAGGCTGTCGTCGCAGACCTCGACCCTTCCAACACCAAAGCACAAGAGGTCCTTGCCAATTTCAGGGAGCGCTACGAATACGTTACGTTGGCGTGGTACCTGGGTTCGGCTTACGATGACGTCTACATCGCCGCCGAGTGTCTCAAGAAGACTGATGACGACCAGGACGCAGACGGCCTCAGAGACTGCTTGTACGACATCACATGGAGCGGCGCCATCGGGGACAACTACACCTTCGACCAGGACGGCGAGGTTGTCGGTCTCGCCAATGCCGTCATAGAGGTTCTGCCGGTGTCTGAGAGGACGGACGAAAACCAGGGTTACAAAGTGTTGGGGGCAGCTCCCACCCAGTAACCCACCGCAGTTCCGAATGGTCGGCAGGGTTGACCCGCGGTACCTGGGCCAACAGCATGGGGTCAGTACACAAAACAACGGGGCTTTTCCTGCGTAGAGATATGGTTCCGGCGGGCCTTTCAGACGTGCCCGCGAGGCTGTCATCGCTCAGCGAAGCCGGCGCGGGCAGTCCACGTGCCTAGCATTTTTGTCGATCGGCGCAGGCTGCTCGCGACCGTACTGATCACCATCGTCGTTGCCTACATCGCGTGGAAAATAGGCCAATCCCCAAGCCAGGCCCTGCAGTTCACGTTCAATGGCCTATCTGTAGGCGCGATATATGCGCTCCTGGCGATGGGGTTCACCATCGTCTACAGCACTGTATGGTTCTTTGATCTCTTCTACGGGGCCGCCGCCTCTATGGGCGCCTACGGCGTTTTCTACCTCAGGTCTCAAGAGGCATTGGGCGGCCGGAATGCGATCAACACCCCCTACGTCAACATCCTGTTTGCCGCGGTTATCGCCGGAGTAGTCGCATGGGTACTTCACGTGGCCTTCTACAGCCGATTCCGATCCCGTTTCAGTCCAACTGCCCTGCGCGTCGGCGGAGGTTTGTTGTCCGGGGCCGCGGGGGTCTATACGGGACTTGTACTCACATATCCGACGCACCTCCACGTCACTCTTAGCCCCGCAATCGGCGTACTGGCAGCGCTGGCCGCAGGTTGGGCTCTTCGAAAAGTTTACCGGCGCGTTTTGGGGAACCCCGACCCCCGGCTTTTGTTCATCCTTACGGCTATCCCTGCGGCGGTCGTCGGATCGTATTGCGGCCTTCTCATTGCTGACGCCCCCGGCGCCAAGCTGTACTTGAGTTGGGCTGTATCCAGCCTGTTGGCGGGCGCCGTCGGCCTCGGCTTTTACAAGGGCCTGTACGTCTACGTGCGGCAACGGGCCAATTCCCCGTTGGTCATGCTCGTTGCATCGCTAGGCATCCTGTTGGCCATCACAGCCATCATCACGATAGTGTTTCGAAGCGCGCCGCGGACGCTCCCTGATACCTTTGGCAGCGTTCCGTGGACCATCGGAGGGGCAAGTATCAAGGGGTTCAACGTCTTCACCATCGGCGTGGCTCTGGCCGGATTTGCCGGCCTGTTACTCCTCCTGAAACAGACCTCATTCGGCAGAGCGGTACGGGCCATTGGCGACGATGAAGAGGTGTCGAAAGTGGTGGGAATAAACACCACCGTCATCATTGCCGCCGTGTTTTTCATAGGCGCGGTCTTCGCTGCTTTGGGTGGGCTGCTGAGCGGCCACGATACAGCCATTCAGCCCCGAATGGGGCTCTTACTTTTGTTGAAGGGCTGGATAGCCTCCGTTGTTGGAGGAATTGGCAATCTGTACGGGGCGATCATCGGTGGATTTATCCTGGGGATAGTCGAGCAATTCGGCATTTGGGACCTGGCAGGTGAATGGAAAGACGTCATATCCTTCGTCGTGCTGATCTTCTTCTTATCTTCATGGCCCGCGGGTCTCCTGCCCAGGAAGTAGGCTGGCGTTGATGAAATCGAGGCGCATAGGAGAGCTCGCAAATATTGCGCGAGATCCTGTGGCGTTCCTATGGTTTGCCAAGGGCAACATCGAGTTGTGGGCGAACCTGTTCATTATCTCCTGGGCTGTCGCGTTCACGTTATGGCAAGGCGTCGGCTTCGCTATTACCGTGGGCACGGTGTTTGCCATCTGGGCGATTTTGGCAGTCAGCCTGAACCTGGTCGTGGGATTCACCGGACTGCTGTCGGTTGGGCACATCGGGTTTTTCGGCATTGGCGCCTACGCGATGGCCATACTCACCTCCGACGCAGCCTACGAACAATTGCGAACGGAAGCCATCCCTACCTTTGGCTGGTCCTTCTTCGCCGCGCTGCCGGTCAGCGTAGGATTAACTGGCCTGGTGGCCCTGGTGGTTGGCATCATATTTAACCGGTTCAGGGACGACATCTATGTTCTGGTCTCCTTTGGTTTCGCCATCATCGCCTTCAATGTCTTCCTGAATTGGCGAAGCCTCACGAGAGGAGCGTTCGGTATCCACGATATAGCCAAGCCTGAAATCGGCGGGTGGATATTGGATAGTGAATTGGAGCTTCTCGTACTCGCCCTGGTATTCCTCGCAGTGGTGATGCTGATCGCCTGGTATGTTGTGACCTCTTCCTTCGGGCGAGTCCTAACGGCAATACGGGAGGACGAGCAAGCCGCCGAGGTCTTTGGTTACCGGGTGACCCATTACAAACTAGCCATATGGGTCATTTCGGCCATGATGGCTGGGCTGGCCGGCGGCCTGTTCGGCAGCTGGACCACCTTCATCGACCCCAACTCCTTCGTCCTGTTGGAGTCGATCCTGTTGGTGTGCATTGTCATTCTTGGGGGGTTGGCCACCATCTGGGGTTCCCTGCTTGGCGCAATGGCATTCGTCCTGTTGGAAGAGGGGATGCGCTTTCTGCCGTTCCTTCCGACCGAATTCATTGGCCAGGCCCGGCAGGCCGTCCTCGGAATCCTGCTAGTAGTACTTATGGTGTTCAGACCTCAGGGTCTGGTTGGGCGGTACAAGCTGTGAGCACGGCCAATTCCGATGTCGGGGTTTCCTACGCCCTGGAAACGGTTGACATCTCGAAACACTTTGGCGCCGTGAAGGCGGTGGACGAGCTCACCATCTCCGTCCTAAAAAAGAGAATTACCAGCATTGCCGGGCCCAACGGCTCGGGGAAATCCACTCTCGTCAACCTGCTAAGCGGGGTGCTACCCATTGACGGGGGCATGGTGATCATTGACGGCGTTGGCCTCAAGGTTGTGAAGGCCCATGAAACGCCTGCCTATGGCCTCACCAGGACCTTTCAGGAGGTCAGGCTCTTCGACCAGATCACGGTGTGGGACAACATCATGGTCGTCCTTACGAATCGCAAACTGTTCCCTGCGATGATAGAACGCACGAAATCCAGCCATCGAGAGAAGGCAGAGGGGATTCTCAAGGCGGTTGGGATGTGGAACAAGAGACGTGCATTAGCCATGAACCTGTCCTACGGCCAACGGAAGCTGATGGAGATCGGACGCGCCATGGCGATGGACGTAGACACCTATCTGCTCGACGAACCCTTCGCCGGCCTCTTCCCACAGATGCTGGAGAGGGTCAAAGACATCTTGAAACGGATGCGGGACGAAGGCCGAACGATCATTTTCATCTCTCACAATATGGATATAGTGCGGGAGATGTCTGACCACATAATCGTGCTTGACAGCGGGAGGCTACTCACCTCGGGGGATGTAGTGAACGTCCTTAATCGTGAAGAGGTTATCGAGGCATACCTGGGAGCGTAGTCCGCCGCCAAAGCAGGATCCTCTCAGCCTCCGCAGTAGCGACATACCGATGAACTCATCAGACGAAACGACGAAACGACGAAACGCCAGGCCAAATTCTGATAATGCCAACGGAAACGAAGTGTCTGGCGACAGCACTCTTCTGGAGTTGGTCGATATATCCGTGCATTTCGATGCCGTAAAAGCCCTGGACATGGTATCCCTCAGAGTTCAAAAAGGTGAGTTGGTGGCGGTTATGGGCCCCAACGGCGCAGGGAAGTCCACAGTCCTCAAAGCCATAATGGGATTGGCCCCGGTCGTCGGAGGGACCGTTTACTTGCGAGGTGAACCATTGTCTGCGGCCACACACGAAATTGTTAAAGAGGGAATTTCCTTCGTTCCTCAGGGAAGGCGTGTATTCACCCACCTCTCTATCGAAGAGAACCTGGAGATGGGCTGCCTGTACCTGAACGATAAGGCGGAACAAGACCGTCGAATGGATTCAGTGATGGAGTTGTTCCCGATCTTGCACCAGAAGCGTCGCGACATGGCTAGCCAGATGTCCGGAGGGCAGCAGCAAATGTTGGCCATAGGACGGGGACTTATGGCCGGGCCGGACGCGCTGCTGCTCGACGAACCCACTCTTGGCCTCGCGCCCATTGTTGTGAAAGAGGTCTTCCAAAAGGTCTCGGAGATAAACGAGAGGCTCAAAACAACCATCTTTGTAGTCGAGCACAACATCAAAGGCGTGTTGAACATAGCGGACCGGGCCTACGTGTTGGACCACGGCCGAGTTGTGCATGACGGCACTCCTGAAACAGTACGACAGACCAACATATTGACCGAGGTCTTGCTGGGCAGATTCAACGCCGGCCACGTCGACGAAGGGAAGTAGAGTACCCGCTTGTACCGCGGTCGTCCCATCAAGACACCGGGCCAATACACCCGTCGATCGGACGGCAGGTAGGCAGGTGAACGAGAAAACTACGCCGGTATCCGCTTGTCGCACAAGTCGGCTTGCGAGGGGCCGCGATGTAGACTATGGCGGTCCTGAATTTTCAACGAGGTGGCCGCCGGGACTGGCCCGATAGCGGTGCTGTTGTAATCGCGTTACGCGTTACTGGAAGAGGAAAAGCATCATGCTGAGAATCGTCGAGGAAATCATCATGCTCCTGCTCCGTGACGAAGACGGCAGATTCCTGCACGTGCCGAACTGGTCCATGGACTACGCCATCGCCGGTGGTGTGCTGATGGACTTGGCGATGGAGAACCGCATCGACACAGACTTGGAGAATCTGATGCTTGTCGACGCCACTCCCGTCGGCGACAGCCTGCTTGACCCGACGTTGACCGAGATAGAAGAGCGGGAGAAGAATAACACCCGCTTCTGGGTAGAGCACACGGCGCAGAACGCCTACGCGATACGCGAGGAGGCGCTTTCCCGTCTGGTCGCCCTCGGCATCCTGGAACCCCAGGAAGACCGCTTCCTGTGGGTGTTCCGGTCCAGGCGCTATCCGATGATCGACGGACAGGCCCAGCGCGAGGTGAAGACGCGCATCATGGGGGTGCTGTTCAGCGATGAGATCCCCGACCCGCGCGATGTGATGATCATCTGCCTGGCCGACGCATGCGGCATCTTCGGGGAATTGTTGTCCAAGGAAGAACTGGCCCAGGCGTCAGCCCGCATCAACATAGTGCGCAAATTGGACCTTATCGGCCAAGCTATGTCCAGGGCGATCTATGACATCGAGGTTTCAGTAGCCGCCTCGGTACAGGCGCACATTTACTAAATCGCTTCCGGCAGGCGTCCGTCTCCGCGAGCGCGCGGAGTAGTGGAGTAGTATTGTCGTTCCAGTAGATGTCAACGAATTACCTAACATCTACAATTCCCGATAGCCGTGAACGCCAGGAAGGCCAGCCGCCAGCAGTCCCGTCGGCTGGCCTTCTGATTCGGTGGGACTACTTCTACAAACTTGCCTTGAATCGATTGGTACAGTCTTAATCCGCGCCCGCATGGGTCAACGAACCGCAGTACTACCGCCCATCCTGACCGGATGTCGGCCGACGATTAACCGCGCCGGGCGTTCAATGACGATCTGGCGACTGGTCAACATAAAATTCGCACGGCCCCGAAACGGATACTCCGGCGTCCAGGGCGCCATTTAGGGAGAATCCCTGTCACAACTATGAGGAATGATCCCACCGCGACGAAAATCACACGGATCGCAGCCACATTGCGTTTCGCATGCGCGGCCATTGGCCGCGGCGCTGAGCGCCTGAAACACGATCTGTCCAATACGAGGCTGGGGGGATCGGCCCCCGTAAGGCTGGTGGTTAGAGTCGTCCAGGAATTGAGCGACGATGACGCTACCCACATGGCGGCGAGCGTAAGTTACTACGCCGTCCTTTCCCTCTTCCCCCTGGTTTTGGGCCTAAGCGCCATCGTCGGGATGGTCGCCCACTCCCCGGCCCGGCAGGAGGACGTAATCGAGTTCATAGTCGAATATCTGCCCGGTTCGGAAACCTTTGTCAGGGAAAGCCTCGACGGGGTCATCAGATTTAGAGCCACCCTGGGCGTTGTCTCGCTGTTCAGCCTCCTGTGGACAGGCAGCGCGGTCTTCGGAGCCATCACCCGGGCCGTCAATCGGGCCTGGGACGTACAGAAGATCCCACCTTTCTACAAGAACAAACCGAGGCAACTGGTGATGGCCGGCGGGATTGCGGTTTTGTTTGCAATATCGTTGAGCATAACCAGCGTTTTTCAGTGGGCCACCTCAATTGAACTGGCTGGGACTAACCTGGAGGACCTCGTTGGCGGCGCCGTGGTAGCGGGCATACTCAAAATTCCAGCGTTTCTGATTAGCCTCGGCATATTTGCCTTTGTCTACAAGGTGCTGCCCAACACGAAGACCTATTGGCGTTACATATGGCCCGGCGCCCTCGTGGCCGGATTGCTCTTCGAAGGCGGCAAGAACCTGTTCCTCTGGTACCTCGAGAATTTCGCCGAATACGACCAGCTGTACGGCAACGTCACTTCCGTGATAATCCTGATGGTATGGGCCTATTTGTCCGCGTTCATCCTGATCCTCGGCGCTGAAATCTCCTCCGAATACGGCCGGATAAGGCGCGGAGTACAAAGAGGCCGCACTATTCACTGACGCCTACTGGGACTTGGCGCCGTAACGTGACGTTGTGGCGGGTCTCAAACCCGTTTTCGACGAGGCCGTGAGACCCCGTCCCGCTTCCACCACCCAGTGCGGCCTTCCAAAGGCCATAGTGATTCTGAGGAGAGCGCGTCATTCCGAGCGAAGCCGAAGAATCTGACCTCCGCAAGACGGCAAAGCCCGGTCCCTGACCCTAAACCTGTAGCTCCTATGATGGGGACAAAAGGGAGCGGGCCCGGGTGTTAACGCCGGTCAGACAGATCTCCCCTGGGCAACGCATTAACTTCATTGGCTGAAGTGGCGGAAGCTATTTGCCGCGGCCGAAACGCCACACGTGGAGTCCCGTGGCGCCTGTAACGAGTACGAATAGCGGGTCTATGATCGACCAGATAATCAAGCGAATGTCCGATTGTGACCCAGATGTGATCGTCAGATCGTCGAACCAGTTCCAGAAATACCAGATGACCAGCGTCAGCGACGCGAACAGGGCCACGCTGACTTGCAGGTACTGGCGATTGACCGATCCGTCCCCGGACTGTCCATCCGTCACCCGGTAACGATGGTAGTTGACAATCAATGCGACGACCGCCGCCACGGCCATGAACCAATTCAACACGAACCACATTCTGCCAATGTCCATCGTGTCTTGATAGAACGGCGTGAATACGAAGTGCGCGGCCACCACTATCGACACTAGTAAAAGGCAGGCCGAGACCAGTGTCCTCACAATAATCATGATGTTCCCCCTTGCTGCAGATCGGTAAGAACCTGCCATTGGTCGCTCAAATCAGCCG
>JAKZUY010000063.1:0-11510 GCA_047516345.1 Dehalococcoidia bacterium
TGAGCGCCTTGTACCCGGCGGCCACCTGGCGCTTGGCGTCGGCGACGCACGCATCGATGTCGTCCGGACTGGCCGGATGGCTGTACAGTCTGACATCGTCACGCACCGGCCCGCCCAACAGGTCGTACACCGGTCTGCCCAGAGCCTTGCCCTTGATGTCCCACAGCGCCATGTCGAGACCGGCGCAAAGCGTAGTGCCGAGGCCGCGGCTGCCCAACGTCCCGAATCGCCGGTAGACCTTGTTCCAGATCTTCTCGATGTGGTTCGGATCGTCCCCCACGATGCCGTCAGCGAAGTCTGCATAGTCCAGATCCTCCTTAAGAATTTCGTATCCGCGCCCAACTATGTGTGCGCCGCCGCCCCCGGAGTTGGTGGATTCTCCGACCCCGGTTATCCCCTCGTCGGTGTCGACCTCAACGAACACCCATGTCCTGTTTTCAACTGCTCTGGTCAGATATACGCGCAGATCGGTGATCTTCATATTCGAAAGTCCTCATGGCTATTCGCGGGTGGGCTTAGCCGCGATGGCGGCATCGTACACGTCATCGCGCGCAGGATAAACGGCTGTTCCGGCTGCTACACTCCGAGACGCCGCGCCGCTTCATGGCATGGCGAGCCATACCCGGGCGGGTTGTAACACACTGCATACAACATTTGGGCGAGGAAGCTTCAAGTCATGAGGTACTGCTACGCGCACCGACGATTCACCCTTTATCCGGACAGCCGGAACACGTGGGACCTCTCCCCAGACGCCTACACGGATGAATTCCTGGGCCGGGTGCGCGACATGGGTTTCGACTCGCTCGAAGTCGGCGCAGACGTGATCGAAACATTCGATGAGGATGAGGCTGCCATTGCCGATTTTGGCAAGCGACTGGCGGATGCCGGTCTTCCCATAGGAGCTATACGGAGCGGCGGTTCGCTGACAAATGCCCGATATGCCGAGGACAATCTGGAACGAATGATCCGGATGGTGCGGGCGGCCGGCATCACCGGGGCAGAAGTGGTCAACGGCGCACTAAGCACGCCAAACCGCTACCCGACCACTACGCCCATGGCGAATACCGGCATGCGGCGTTCTCAGGACGGTTCCCGGGAAGGCACGATGAAGGACTACGAAACGTTGGCCGAGGCCCTCCAGGCCGGTTGCGACGTCGCAGCGGATCTGGACGTGGAGATCACCATCGAGGTGCATCAAAACTCGCTCGTGGACAATTCCTGGTCGGCGCTGCTTACTCACGAAATGGTGGACCGCTCAAACTTCGGAATCAATCCGGACCTGGGCAATATCTACTGGTGCTACGACGAGCCGGAAGAGACGATGGAGGAAGCGATAGTAGCTCTGGCGCCGGTGTCGAAATATTGGCACTGCAAGAACATGTACCGCGTCCACCATCCCGAGAACCATCGGGCCGTGTACGTCAGGACCAACATACCGACTGGTGAGATCGACTACCGATTCGCGATATCCGCCATGGCCAACGCAGGATACTCCGGATACATGGCCATCGAGGGCGTGCAAGCCGGCGACCAGTTCCTCCATGACGGTCAAAGCATCGACTACGCCAAATCTCTCTGGGCGGAGTTCGAGTAGTCACAGCGCCTCGGTTCGCCGAGGGGCATTGGCCGGCGAACCGTCAGCTGGCAATCGCTTTGGTCGATCCCGATTCAGGCGTTCTATTGGATTCGTCTATGTTGTTGACCGGCATTTGCCCCGGTCTTTTCGCCGCGAGAAGCGCGACCGCGCCCAGTATGAAGATCCCGATAATGATGGCGAACGGAGCGTCGTAACTCCCCGTGGCATCGAATAGGGCGCCAGTAAGAAGGGGCCCAGCCGTCATGGACGTGATCATTGCCAGATTTACCATGCCCATGATGGCGCCGAAGGCGTAGAGGCCAAAGGCTTCGCTAATCGACAGGACGATCAGCGCGCCGAGACCGCCGAATCCGAGTCCGAACACGAACACGCCGGACCACAACACGAGGTTTCCTCCGGGCGCGATCATGAGACCGACCCCGATAGCCTGAAGCGCCACCGAGATTATGGCGGCCCGCCGGGCGGTTATTGACTCACTGAGGCGGCCGAAGATCATCTTGGAGCCGATGCCCATCGCGGCCACCAGTGTGAGAGCGGCTGCAGCGGCTGCTTTGGAAAACCCCTCGGTTTCCAGGTGCGGGACGATCTGCGTGAGGATTCCCTGGTACGTGAAGCTCGCAGCGGTCAATCCAATCGTCATCAGGTAAAACGTCCGCGTCTTTAGGGCCTGCCTAAGGGTCAGCCCCGTCCGTGCAGCCACTCTTGCGGCGCTGGAGAGCATGTCCAACCTGCCAGTCCGCCGCGCCTCGGCCTCAAGGACTTCCCGCCGGTCTCGAACAATAAACAGGGCGGCAACGGCCACAACGGCCATGATGATCCCGAAACTCAGGTAAGCCCACTCCCATCCGGCGCTTGCGAGTACAAGTGTCGCCAACGGGACCATTGTCAGTCCGCCGAAGTTATTGCCAGCCGTAACTGCGCCCATCATCCGTCCCCGGGTGATCGGAAACCACATGCCCACGACTTTGCCGCTGGCGAGCATCGTTGCTCCCGGGAATCCTGCGAACACGAGGGCGTGAAACAGATACCAGTGCCACAGTTCGCTAATCAGGGGACGCAAAAGAAAGCCGGACGATATCAGCGCTAGTGACACGACGAGGACAGGGCGCACGCCGTACCTGTCCATGAGCCGCCCAACCACCGGCGCAAGAAGACCCGAGATGAACCCGAACGACAGGGCGGCGTTGAACTCCGTTCGGCTCCAGCCGAACCGGGATTCCATAGGCTCCGCGAATATGCCGAAGGCGTACTGCGACATGCCTATGGACAGGCCGCCCGAAAGAAACACTACCCACGCGATGTGCCAACCGAGATAGATTCGGTTGGGGCCAAAGAGCCGCGGTAACCGCAGCGCGGGCAAATGAAAACCTGGCTGCGGCATCAGGATGCGAAGGTTCGTTTGGGCTTCCGCAATGAATTCAGGGACAGGGCGCGCCCGGCAGCGGGTGAGCGTCTACTTGCGAAGCCCTGTCAGTCCGGTGAACGGTTGTCAAGGTCGGGGTTAGGATACTTCGGGTCTGCCAACGTGGGCGTGACTGGTCAATCGTCAAATACCAACTCTATCAGCGGACTGCCTTCTACCCATGAATCGAGATCCGACCCGAGAAACGTTCCGGCCCCATCCCGGAATTTGTCGAATCCGGACATGACCGTCCTTCTCTCGTCGACGTCTCTGATCGGAATAGCGGTGGCGCCCAGAGTCATGGACATGGATTCCTTCAGATGGAACTTCATTCTCGGATTGGCGATGAGATTCGCCTGCCAATCCCGCTTGCCGGGAGACCCGCTCAAAAAATATCTGCCGCGTGACCTGTAGAACCAGGTCTCGATCCGGACTGAACGCCCAGACCTTCGACCCGTGGTCGTGATGTCGACAGTCTTGTCGCTTTCGAGCGCTGCTTTAACGGCGGCGTCCATCGCCATGCCTCGTGCTGAGCCAGAAGGGCCCCGGGTCGCGGCCGGTGTATACTCGCCCGGCCTCGCGAAACATTACCACGAGCCGCCGGCGCACAGACCATTTGTCATCAACAATCGAGGGGCAAGACGCGCCGGTTGCCCTGTCCACGGAGTCCTGAATGACCACCGCATCTCCACCATCTATGGCGCCGGTTACCACCGCCACTAAGTTCGAACCAGTTGCCTATTGGGCCAAGTTGCCCATGGGCGTAACGTTCAGGGGCGACGCAACCTCAGTTGCGACCGACTCGGACGACAACGTCTACGTGTTTAACCGGGGCACTCACCCCGTCGCCGTATTCGACAGCGCCGGCAACTTCATCGAAGGATGGGGTCAGGGCGAGTTTGACCGGCCGCACGGGATCGCCGTCGATGGCGACGACAACCTGTATTTCGTCGATGACGACGGCCACTTCGTACAAAAACGTACTCGTGAAGGGCAAGTGATATTCACGTTAGGGGACCGCGGCAACCCCGCGCCATGGCAGGGCGGCGGTATGTTCAACCGTCCGACCGGTGTATGTATCAACTCCACCAACGGCGACTTTTTCGTATCGGACGGCTACGGAAACTCGCGTGTGCACAAGTTTGACGCGGACGGCAGCCACATAAAGTCGTGGGGTGAACCCGGCACCGGACCGGGACAGTTCAGTCTGCCTCACAATATTGCGATGTCCGGTACCGACCGCGTCGTTGTAGCCGACCGCGAAAACTTCAGGGTCCAGGTATTCACCACGGACGGAGAGTATGTCGATCAGTGGCACGTCCATCACCCGATGTCGGTGTGCGAAGGCATGGGGGATGACAACAGCCTGTACGTGGGTGAGATGGGCCCGCCGCCGGTGCAGGACGGAGTCCCCGGGCTTGGTCTAAGGGTTTCGATCTATAACCCCGACGGCGACATGATCAATCAGTTTGGGAAAGGGACCCTCGGAGAAGCGCCTGACCAGTTCGTCGCTCCACACGGAATAGCGATCGACTCAGAGGGGAGCCTCTACGTTGCAGAGGTGTCTTGGACGGCCCATTTTTCGAAGGCAGCGGAAACGGTTCCCGGTGAGGTCGTAAGTTTGCGCAAGTGGCGGCGCGCTGACGCTTAGTCAAGTACATGCGGAGTGAGAACCGCTCCGTGCCGAAGGCCGGGTTGCGGGGAGGCGGGCCCGGCAGACGACGGCGCGCTGAGGAGCCCGGCGAGCGGTGATCCGATCGCCGGGAACTGGCACATAGATTCGTGTGCCGCCCACCATTGAACGAGGCTCGCCAAAAAGGCGGGGAAGCCTTGGCCATAGGTCGGCAACACACCGGAGATGAGTGAGATGGTTTCGTCACGAGGCTTAACAGCAGCAGAGATCGACGACTTGCTCGGCAGGCCAATCACCTCCCGATTGGCGACGGTGCGGCCGGACGGCGCGCCATATGTAGTGCCCATCTGGCACTTCTGGGATGGCGCTGCCCTGTGGGTAATCCCAAGGGAACGGTCCTCGTTCGTCGAGCACATCCGGCGCGAACCGCGTGTGTTCCTGTCGTGCGCGGACGACGGACCCGGCCACGCCAGGGTAAGCATCGAGGGGACAGCCCATATAGCAGACGGTCCGTCAAAGTTGGCTGGTCGCGCCTTGGAAATCGCCCGTGAAATGGGTAGCCGATACCTTGGGCCGGTTGGAGTGGAATACATCGGCCACACCATTGACAGGCCCCGCTACCTGATCAGAATCGATCCGGTCAAAGTCACATCGTGGCAGGGTGGAGAGTGGCATCCCCGGTACTTTTCTCAGGACCGGGAATAATCGTCAGCTCTTCGGGCCGGCAGTTGACGATCCGGATTTCTTGCGGCGGTCCCTCAGCCACGTCCGAATGTGGACGTCGTGTTCCTGATAGTGCAGGACAGTGGACTGGTCGATTTGCCGCCGTACGTCCATGCCATATTCGAAACTGGACTTCTGCATTTTGCCCAAGGCTTCTTTTAACGACCGGTGAGTCTGCTCGAAGTCGGTCATGATCTCGCGAACCGGCGTATCGGCCTTGTCTTCCACCTGTCGCCGGTTTAGCTCATCCAGATCGACGATCTCGGCCGCCTTTTCGGTCGCGATTTCTATCAGCAAGTTTGCTTCCCAAGACGTGAGATGGCCGATGATGTCCTTGATCGACCACTCGCCGCAGACGCCGGGCTTTTCCATCTCCCGCGCTGTGAGCGACGAAAGCGTTCGTTGCAGGTCGCGCCACGAATCGTCGACGGCCGCAAGTACCAGCGACATCACGTCCGGCGGATCGATTTTTTGCAATTGGCGCCCCTGCAACTCTCTGATGGCTGGATTTGACAGTCCGGATCGGCAAGTCTAGCGTTTCTCTGCCCCGCTTGCGAATTTGGGGCCCCGTCCTCTTGTCCGGCTTGCCCTGCGCAACTTGCACGGAAGCACGGGGTGAACGGTTGAGCAGCCGACTGATATTTGACGTGCCAGCGGCCATGATTGTTACAGGATGCCCACGAACACAGAATTCTGGTTGAAATGCCTTGGGTGCGGTAGCGCTCACGGAGCTACGGTACGCGTCCTCAACTGCCCGAAGTGCGGTGGTCTGTTTGACGTCGAATATGCAGCACCGCCCGGCGGATGGGCACAAAGACTGCCCTTAAGCAATCCGGGTGCGATGGTCACTCTTGGCGAGGGCGCCACTCCTCTAATCGAGCTACGCCGGACTAGCCGTCAACTCGGTCTTGGAGGACTATACGCCAAGCTCGAATTTGTCTCGGCTACCGGCTCTTTCAAGGACAGGGGCAGTTCCGTGCTCATGTCGGCGGCGCTTGAAGAGAACATATCCGAATTCGTCGAGGACTCCTCGGGAAACGCGGGAGCGTCGCTATCGGCGTACGCAGCGGCAGCTGGCATCAAAGCGCACGTTTTCGCGCCTGCGAGCGCGGCAAAGGGCAAACTGGATCAGATCGCAATCTTTGGCTCAGACCTGCACACAGTGGCCGGACCCCGCCAAGCGGCCACCGATGCTGCCAGGAAATTCCTGCACGACAATAATCTGGTCTACCTGTCCCACAACTACTCCGCCTACTTCGCGGAGGGCATGAAGGCGGTCAGTTACGAACTGGAATCCGACGCCGGGAGAGGAACTGATCACGTTGTCTTGCCGGTCGGTAACGGCTCGTTGTTGATCGGCATGCGAAAGGGCTACGACGAACTGCTCGAGTCCGGCCGAATCGGTTCTATCCCGCGTTTATCTTGCGTTCAGGCCGAGGCCATCCGCCCCGTGGTGGCCGCGGTCAACGGGGAACCGTGGGATCCTGAAACTGCGGCAATGACGGTTGCGTCCGGAATATCTGTTACCCGGCCTCCGCGGTTGGCCGAGGAGGTCGACGCTGTACGCCACACCGGGGGATTCGCGGTCGCAGTGCAGGATAGCGCGACTATTGAGTGGCGGAACCGGCTCGCAAGGGAAGAGGGGCTATTTTGCGAGGCCACCTCGGCCGTTGCGTTCGCCGGGGTGGAAGCTCTCGTCGCTTCCGGGCGCATACGGCGCGGCGATTCAGTCGTCGTGCCCGTGACCGGCTCCGGTCTCAAAGAACCGGCCTGAGGCACGATACCGCGGGCTCATTGAGACGAGCCGCGTTGATCTTCAGGGGTTCTTACCCCTTAGGCGTGGTGAAAATGGCATTGCGCAGTCGTGCGGCCCCGGCCGACTGTTTGCCGCGAACTGCACGAAACGGCCTCGACCGGGTAGCGACTGGGCGCAGCGATCGATGTGGCGGAGTCTAGCTATTCGCCTCGCGCAGGGCATCTTCAAACCCTGGCAGCGACCCCTCAAGTGTGCGGTCATCTACGCAGTACGACGCCCTGAAGTAGCCCGGTGTGCCGAACCCGATGCCCGGCACCGTCAGTACAAGCTTCGATTGCAGCAGCCGCACAAACTCCGTGTCGTCGGGCATCGGCGACTTTGGAAATATGTAAAACGCGCCTTGAGGCTCCACGCACTCGTAGCCCATGCGGGTCAACTCCGAATATATGAAGTCTCGTTTCTTCCGGTAGGCGTCCACGTCGACCTGCGCGCCCTGTATTCGCGCGACGATTCGTTGCATGATGGCCGGGGCGTTGACGAATCCGAGCGTTCGAAGCGCAAAGGACGCAGCGTCCATAAAATCGCCTCGACCAGGATCCGAAGGATTGGTTGCGATGTATCCGATTCGCTCACCGGCGAGCCCCAGATCCTTCGAATGTGAGGTAGCCACCAACGATCGCAAATGGTGCGAGTAGATGAATGCGTAGGGGCAGTCCGAGTAGATCAGTTTCCTGTACGGCTCATCGGCCACGAGGTATATCTCGGTGCCATAGCGGGCTTCCGCATCCCGAATCACCTCTCCCAACTCGGCAATGAGCTCGGCTGGATACACGACACCGGTTGGGTTGTTGGGTGAGTTGACTATCACCGCTCTGGTCCGCGGGGTAATAGCGGCCGCCAGCGACTCCGGATCGGGTTGAAAGTCCTCGTCGCAACCGGCCAGCTTGACCTGTCCGCCCTGGTGCGAAACGTAAAATACGTACTCCGCAAAGAACGGAGCGAAAAGCACGACCTCGTCGTCCTGATCCAGTATCGAGCGCAAGATAACGTTCAGGGCGCCCGCTGCGCCTACGGTCATCATCACGTCGTCACCGGAGAAGGGCAGACCGGTCTCATCTGCCAGTTCCAGTGCCACGGCAGCCCGGGTCTCGGGAAACCCGCCGTTGGGCATGTAGCGGTGCGTGCCCGTAGTTTCGTCCTGCGCAATGCGCATCAATTCGGTGCGGAACTCAGGTGGCGGTTCGAGGATCGGGTTGCCCAGCGAGAGATCGAAAACCTTGTCCGTGCCGTGGATTCGCCGCAGTTCGATCCCTTCCTCGAACATCCGCCTGATCCAGGAACTTTCCTGCATCTGCTCACGGACTTTTGAAGATATTGCCACTTGGTCTGTTCCGTTCCGGTCCCCGCAAGGGGAATCCGTGTCCTGCTACTTTAATCTGCGCCAGAGTCTGCCAAAGATAGGCGCCCCTGCCCCCGGATCATGCACAACGTACGTCCCTGCGATGCTGTCGTGCCAGCCGCGGTGTTTCGAGTCGAACACGATCCATGCGATGCCCAGCAGGAATGCCGCGTACGACACCACCTTGCCGACTATCTCCCGCGGGATGGCGACACCGACGCCCGGCGTTCGGCCCTTTTCGTCTACTACTACGATGCCGGCCACCCACTTACCGGCCGTCTTCCCCCAAATGCCGGTTGGGACTATGAAGTACGCCAGGAATAGGACGATGTCTTGCGCCGCGGCGTCGGGCGAGGCCACCTTGCCGCCGGTCGCTGTATTGAGCATCGCCATCATGAGTATGATCAGGCCAAAGTCGATAAACCAGGCATAGAGGCGCTTTATCGGCCCAGCCGGATTCAGCGGGTAGGTCCCGGGCTCCGGTTTGCCAGGTTGGCCGACGGCGTCGTGCGGCGCCGGAATGGCGGGAACGGAACTAGCCGCGGTCCCGCGACTCCGTTGTTTTTTCTTTTTCGTGTCTCGGCCTTTAGAGCGTGTAGCCACGCCAGCCTCCCAACGAGGTTAGATTCGAACGTAACTATGTTAATGCGACGACGGGGGATTGCGATTGACCCCTCGTAGGCCCTGCAACTAGGATGCGCCGGTACACGTTCGACAGACAGACATGGAATGGACAGGAGGAGTTGCATGGGACGACTCGACGGCAAGGTAGCGCTCATAACCGGCGCGGGCTCGGGCATTGGCGAGTCATCAGCCGAGATATTCGCGGCCGAAGGCGCGCAGATTGTTGCACAGGATATAAACGCCGCAACTGCCGAAAGGGTCGCATCGAAGATCGGCGAGTCGGGCGGGCAGGGGATCGCCGTAGCGGGTGACGTGTCCAGCAAAGCGGATGCCGAACGCATCGTTGCAAAGACCGTGAAACACTTCGGCCGCGTGGACATTCTCGTCAATAGCGCGGGAGTTACTCCCCGTTACGCGCCGCCCGAATGGGACTTCGAGCAAAAGTGGGAGTGGGTCATCAACATCAATCTCAAGGGCAGTTACTTGATGTCATGGTTTGCCGTAAATGAGATGAAAAAACAGGGCTCAGGCGCAATCGTCAACCTCGCGTCGATAATCGGTCTAGTCGGTTACCCTGACGGCTTCAGCGACGGATTTAACGCCTACCCGCACAGCAAGGGAGGCGTAATTCAGATGACGAGGGAGATGGCCGTCGGCCTTGCAAAAACGGGAATTAGGGTGAACGCCCTGTGCCCGGGGTTTTTGTTTACGAACTTAACGACCTCGTTGACCGAAGACCCGGAAATGTTGGCCAGACTAGAGGCCAAACACCCGATGGGTAGACTCGGACAGCCCGAGGAAGTCGCCCGGGCAGCGGTGTTCCTCGCATCGGACGAGGCCTCGTTCATCACGGGCGCTTGTCTAACCGTCGACGGAGGGTATACCGCGCAGTGACCCGTCCGGCCCGTGTACCCCGCCGCCGGATTCAGTACTACGGATAGACCAGCGAGAGTAGCGGTCGGCCTTGCGACAATCGCACGCACTGATCGACGGAAAACTTTAGCGACCGCTCGCTACCTTCACGCGTGCCACCCGCCCAGTGGGGCGTGACGATTACGTTGTCCATCGAAAGCAGGGGGTTGTCCGGCGGCGTGGGTTCCTCGACCAGTACGTCGAGCCCCGCGCCCGCGATCTCACCGGACCTGAGCGCGTCGATGAGGTCCTTCTCATTTACGACGGGACCCCTGCACGCGTTTATGAGGATCGCATCCCGCTTCATCAGCCCGAGCTCGCGTTTTGAGATGAGTCCGGTCGTGGCTGCCGTATGCGGCACGTGGAGGGTGACAATGTCCGACTGCATCAACAGTTCGTCGATCGCGGTGAATCTGGCGCCGAACTCCAGTTCACGGCCGGGCGTCTCGTCGATGAAGTCAAAATAGAGGATCTGGCAGTCGAAACCGGTAAGACGCCTTGCCACCTGCCTGCCGATATTTCCGAATCCCACTATGCCTACGGTCTTACCGGTGATCTCAGCCCGGAATGGCAGATGGCCGATTCCGTCCGTCCATTTCCCTGCCTTGGTGTTCTGCCAGGCGTCCATCAATCGGCGATATAGGGCCAGCATGAGGCCGAGGCAGTGTTCGGAGACGCTAACGGCGTTTGAACCTCCGTTATTGGCCACGGAGATGCCGAGGCGGCGCATTGCTTCAACGTCGACGTCCTCGTATCCAGCGGCCAGAACTTGAATGAGTTTCAGGTCGGGGCACTGTTCCGCCACGGCGGTGGAGAATTTCGGAGGGAAGGCGATGACTGCCTCGACTCCCGCTAGAGCCTCGATCATCTCGCCGTCGCTTAAGTCCGGGTCTACTTGCCTTAGCTCCAGACTGTCCGGAGCGAGCTGTTGGAGCATTTCCCAACGGCCGGCGAAAACTCCGGGAACTGTACTGCCAACATATGCGACTTGAGTCATGGATTCGGCCCCATAGGTTCGAATGCGTAGTCTGGCGAGCGACCGGTTAGCTCGCTCCGCCCGGACGGGATTCTACTCCCGGCACCAGCTTGACGCGTCTGTCTTTTGGCGGAAAGCAGGGTGGGAATTACAGGCCGAACCGCCCGGGCGATAGGGCAATAGGAATCGTTGTGCCCTGTGGCGAACTCGTCATTGCGTCAGCGACCATCTCGGCGAGCGCCAGACTCAGCAGTACGCCCTTTTTACCCGCGCCCGCCAACGCCCAAAGTCCCTCTGTCATGCCCAGCGCTCCGACGATGGGAAGGCCGTCTTCTGTCACAGGTCTCAGGCAAGCCGTGTGTGCGACGATTTCGCCGCTACGTATTACTGGAGCGAAACTGGCCGCGCCGTCCAGGATGTTCTTTCGGCCTGCCTCGGATGGGCTATCGTCATAACCCATATCCCACTCGGTGGTCCCTGCCCATACC
>JAKZUY010000064.1:0-5759 GCA_047516345.1 Dehalococcoidia bacterium
CAGCGACGCTCCGTCCGGCGGCCCGTCGGACACCTCGGGGTTCATATACGAGCCAACCCCGCGTGAAGTGTTGCTGGAACTCGTGCCCCGTTACGTGGAGACGCTTGTCTACCACACGATATTGGAGGCAATCGCCAGTGAACACTCGGCGCGCATGGTGGCCATGCAGAACGCCACGGACAACGCTCTGGAGCTAGTGGACGATCTCACGCTAGAGTTGAACAAGGCTCGCCAGGAGATGATCACGTCCGAGTTGCTGGACATTATCGGCGGTGTTGCGGCGGTAGAGGCCTGATATCGACCGGCTGCAAACAGCAAGATCTTTCGGATAGACGCAAACCGGCAACCAACAACACAATCCGTATTTCATACTCAATGGCGGTTAAACAGATCGGAACTTTCTCCCGAACCGGTCGCAAAAACAAGGGATGAATCGCTCCGGCATCCGGGCCGGAGCAATACAGAGGAAAACGAGATGGCACAAGGATCCAAGGGCAGGGTAGTCCAAATCATCGGCACGGTTGTGGACGTCGAGTTCCCGGCCGGCCAGTTACCCAGCATATTCAGCGCACTGGAGTTGGACCTCGCAGGCGAAGTGCTCACGCTCGAGGTCGAACAACACGTCGGCAATAGCTGGACGCGATGCCTCGCTCTGGGCCCGACTGATGGACTGGCCCGCGGCGTCGAGGTATCCGACACGGGCCAGCCGGTCACCGTGCCCGTCGGTGAGGCGTCGCTCGGCAGGCTGTTCAACGTGGTCGGAGAGGCCATAGACAACCTCGGTCCAGTCGAAGCCGCGGTTAAGTGGCCTATTCACCGCCCTGCCCCGGCGTTCTCCGAACAACGCGGCACCACCGATATTCTCGAAACCGGGATCAAAGTGTTCGATCTCATTACACCGTTCGCCAAGGGAGGCAAGATCGGCGCCTACGGCGGAGCGGGCGTTGGCAAGACCGTCATCATTACCGAACTGATACGCAACATCGCCCAGGAACACAGCGGGGTATCCGTTTTCGCCGGGGTCGGCGAGCGCTCGCGTGAGGGAAACGACCTGTGGCACGAGATGCAGGATTACGGCGTGCTCGGCTCGACCGCCCTGGTGTTCGGCCAGATGAACGAACCGCCCGGAACACGCGCCCGCATCGCGCTGACCGGTCTGACGATGGCCGAATACTTCCGGGACGAACAGAAGCAGGATGTGCTTCTGTTCGTCGATAACGTCTACCGCTACATCCTCGCCGGTATGGAAGTGTCGGCGCTGCTTGGCAGAATGCCATCCGCTGTGGGATACCAGCCGACCCTGGCCACGGAGATGGGCGATCTCGAGGAGCGCATCGCTTCCACCGTGAACGGCTCCATCACTTCGTTCCAGGCTGTGTACGTGCCCGCAGACGACTACACGGACCCGGGCATTGTCACCACGTTCGGGCACCTCGACGCGAACATCTCACTTGACCGTTCGCTGTCCGAGCAGGCCCTGTACCCGGCGGTCGACGCTCTGGCGTCAAACTCGAGGATCCTAGAGCCGGCTATCGTCGGTCAGGAGCACTACGACGTAGCGAGGGGCGTGCAGCAGATTCTGCAACGCTACAGGGACCTTCAGGACGTGATCGCCATCCTGGGCATCGAAGAGCTTTCCGATGAAGACAAACTGTCAGTAGGCAGGGCCAGGCGAATACAACGATTCCTCACTCAACCATTCTTCGTAGGCGAGGTGTTTACCGGCATACCGGGCAAGTACGTTTCGACTCAGGAGACCGTGCGAGGCTTCAAGGAAATCGTCGAAGGCAAGCACGACCATCTGCCCGAACAGGCCTTCTACATGGTCGGAACGATCGACGAGGCTATGGAAAAAGCGGAACAGATGGCCGCCGTTTGAGGATCAGAACGAGTAACCCCTGACTACGAAGACGTTCAGACCGGATAATTGCATCACCATAGGGATCAAGCGACGGCTGACGGGAAACCAGAACACACTACGGACTTTCTAACTTGGCTCAACTGCAACTCGACATAATCACTGCGGAAGGCGAAGCCTACTCCGGCATCACGGATCTCGTGGTCGCGCCCGGTCTGGTGGGTGAATTCACTGTTCTTCCTTCCCACGCCCCGCTGATCACGACCCTCCAGCCCGGCGAGGTGAGGCTGACCGAGGATGGAGAGAGCAAGTCACTGGTGGTGTCCGGCGGCTTTCTGGAGGTTCACGGCAACAGGGTCGTCATACTTGCCGATGCCGCCGAGCGTGACGAAGACATCGACCTCGAGCGCGCTGAAGCGGCTGTACAGCAGGCGCGTGAACGGATCGAAAACCGGACTGGCGACATGGATCTCGAAGCCGCCCTGTCGTCACTCAGACGTGCGCAGGCCCGGGCCGGGGTGGCGAGGCGCCGCGGTCAACGACGAGGTTCCTCGTCAACCGCGTCTTAGTAGTCGTACCGGGGCGAGGTCATTGCCCCGTCTGCGCACGCGCTGTCGCCAATCCCGCCGATTTGAGACGAGAACCCGAGCGCCTGAGTTTAGCTTCCGCGCCGGTTACGCGTTAGCCGCAGGGTTTTTGAGATAGTACGTCATCGACTGAAGCGCCAGGACGGGATCGACACTTCTCACCTTGACGCCGTCCGGCACGAGGGGCGAGAACGGGGCGTAGTTCAGAACGGAGCGGACCCCCGCGGCCACCAACGTGTCTATGACGGACTGGGCCTCGGATGACGGGACGGTCACAATGCCGATCTTCACATTCCTGGACATGACAGTCGTGGGTATCTCCCTCATCGATTGCACTCTGAGGCCGCCGATGTCCTCGCCGGTTAGCCTTTCATCGATGTCGAACGCAGCGACCACACGAAATCCTTCCGACTCGAACCCGGGATATGCAACAACGGCCCGCCCCAACCTGCCCATACCGAACACCGCTACGTTCCACGATACATCGAGGCCGAGAATGCTGCGAAGGGAGGCGGCGAGGTGCTGAACGTTGTATCCACGGCCTTGTTTACCAAATCGCCCGAAGTAGCTGAGGTCCTTCCGAATCTGGGCCGGGGTCATGTTCAGGCGGACTCCGAGCTGCTCGGAACTTACGACCTCGACATGATTGGACTCAAAACGGCCGAGCACCCGCACATACAGAGGCAGGCGTTGAACTACAACGTCCGGGACTTCTTCGGTCGTCGGGACTTGCGAAGACCTGCGCTTGTTGTCTCTGATAGAAGCCAATTGGTGCGAAGTCCGCTTTACGCGGGGAAACCGTAGGAGGGATCAGTCCGTGACTTATATCACAGACAAAAATCAACGGGCAAATCAAGAAGGAAAAACGCCCGGCAACCGCACTTGACGTTTGCCGTGCCAACATGCGAAAAACTCGCTGGTGTCGTCCCGATCGACCCAACGTGCGCAAAAATCAAGCGGCGCCGTTGACGGCAAGACGGCGCACACGTCCATCGCCGAAGTCCCCGCGCCACTCATAGGGCGGGCGTAAAAACGAAAGTCAAAAATCCAATATGAGCAGACCACTCGTCGTACACCTGGACCAAACCGAACAACCTGTCACACTCGAAAGACAAGCCCTCGCGGGGATCGACTGCGAAATCATCTCCGCTGGCGCGGAGTCCCAGGATCAAATCCTCGCCGCAATACGGCACGCGGACGTTGTTTTGGACGACCACTCACCGATCACGCTCGAGACCATCGAGCAACTCGAGCGGTGCGGGCTGATAATCCGTTACGGCCACGGCTACGAGGGCGTCGATCTCGACGCCTGCACGGAACACGGGATCATGGTCGCCAACGTGCCCGGGTCGACATCCGAGGAAGTTTCCAACCATGCCCTGGCGTTGATGTTCGCTTGCGCCCGTGAAATAAAACGGCTCGACCAGGCCACAACCGACGGCCGTTGGAGCGACGTCTACGGACGTTCAATCGGTCAGCGCATATTCGGCCAGACCGCCGGGGTTGTCGGCTTTGGCTGGATCGGGAGGTCATTCGCACGTAAGGCAAAGTCGATGGGAATGGACGTCCTGGTCCACGACCCATTCGTCGGTGAATGGCTCGGAATCGAGTATCAGGTACGTTTCGTGTCGCTCGATGAGTTGCTGGAACGTTCGGATTTCATATCGATTCATTCCCAGCACGATGAAACATCCCACCACATGTTCGACAAGCGCGCGTTCGAGCGCATGAAACGTTCGGCCTACCTCATCAACACCGCACGGGGCGGGATCGTTAACGAAGCGGCGCTGATCGTTGCGCTGCAAGCCGGGAGGATCGCGGGCGCGGGGCTGGACGTGTTCGAGGTCGAACCGGTCGCGACCGACAACCCCCTACTGCACATGGAGAACGTCGTGGTGACGCCCCACGTCGCCGGATCTTCAGAACCCGGCTGGGCGGCCATCCGCCGCCGCGCCGGAGAAGACGCGGCTCGGTACCTGCGCGGCGAACGACCACACGGATTGGTGAATCCGGAGGTCCTTGGTCGACTGCGGCATCCCTGATTTCGTGCGATAATGCACAAACCGGTTTCGGTCATGGTGTCGACTGACCATCCGGCCGCAGGGCGGTTCCTCGCCTGTAGCGGGATATTAAGTAAAGGAGGTTGTCGGAATAATGTCAGATAGTAGAACCAGAGGTGCTTTGCTTTAGCAAGGGTACCCGCAGGCAAAGCGCCTCGGCGTAGTGGGGTCACCCGGCCGGGATTTTTCCCAGCCCGGTGGCCCCACTCGCGTTCCATCGTCATACTCGCGAAAGCGAGTATCCACTACGTTCCACAGTCCTGCCCGCGAAAGCGGGTATTCACGGGGTGTGCGAGCGATTCCCTCATCAACTCTGGGCATTTACCCCGCGTCGCTCTGAACTGCTTTCGTGGCGCGTTGCAAGTAACCGTTGTAGACGATGACTGACCAGCAGCCGCTTCGCAGGCACTTTGTCGCTACAGCGTTCGTTGTTTATGAGGACGCCGTCGTCTTGCATTGGCACCGCAAAGTCAAGGCGTGGTTGCCGCCCGGCGGCCATGTCGAAGCCAACGAAGACCCCGTTCAGGCCGCGCTGAGAGAAGTACTCGAAGAGACGGGCCTGCGAGTGGACATTGTGCCCACGGTCCCGCTTTTGCCGATGCCAAACATCGAACAGGTCCAGCCGCCGGTTACGATCCTGATAGAGGACATTCCTGACGACGGCGAAGGCCCTCATAAACACATCGACTTCATCTATTTCACCGTGCCGAAGGAAAGCCCCGATGTCGTGCCGCCCGGCTGGAAGTGGTTCACAAGGGACGAGCTTATAGAGGGATCGGCTGCGATCAATGAGAATGGTGTGACGGCGCCACCTCCCGACGACGTTCTCCAGCTGGGAATCGCCGCCATCGAGGCGGTCGAGCGAATGGCGGCCGAGAACCGCTAGCCTAATCGTCGCGACGGTTTTGCCAGACCCAAATACTCAAACACGTCTACGTTCCGAGATGGCGCACACCTGCGTTGTCCACGGCGATACCGCCTCGACGGCCTCACCGACCGCCGTTGGCGCGCCAATATTCCGATGGCGAAGAGTCCCTACGCAAGGGACAGGCGGTGGTCTTACCTGAATCTACCGCGGGCAGTTATCGGAATTACGTCCTCGAGGATGCCGTCCCTCACGCCAAAGTAGTGCGAGTGCAGGTTAATCGTCGTGTCGCCGTGCATCGGGAGAAGTCTGACCCGATCTCCGACCTTGAGATTACGGGCCTCGTCTTCCAGTGACAGGATGCCGTGTTCTTCAGCCATCCGGGAAAT
>JAKZUY010000065.1:0-3466 GCA_047516345.1 Dehalococcoidia bacterium
GGGAGCCAATCGAGGAGCCATCTGATCTTGGTCGCCGAGAAATAGGGATCGAGCACCAAGCCTGTCGTCTGCCGGATGTCGCGCTCGTATCCCGCGTCGGCCAGTTGGCGGCACGCTTCGGAAGTGCGGCGGCACTGCCATACGATGGCGTTCGCCACCGGTTTGCCGGTCTCACGGTCCCATACGATGGTGGTCTCGCGCTGGTTCGTAATGCCGATGCAGGTGATGTCGGTGAAGTCGAGACCGGCGCTCTTCACCGCCGTACGGGCCGCGGCGATCGCCGCGTCGGCAATGGCGTCCGGGTCATGTTCCACCCAACCCGGTTTGGGATAGCTCTGTTTGAGATCGATCTGTGACGACGAGACAGGCTGTCCGTCACCGTCGAAGACGATGGCGCGCGTGCTCGTTGTGCCTTGGTCCAGGGCGAGGATGTGTGTGGCGGGTGACACGAGGATTGGGCCTGATTACGTTGAGTTGCCTGCGTTCGCCCCAATCCTAGCGTTCAGGCGGCGGGTTGGGTTAGCCGCGTAGCCGCGTGGGGTGCCCCGAAAGATGCGCAGGGGACCGAGGGTGTATTGTCGTGACGGCCTCCGTATCGCCAGCCGCGCCGCCGTAGACCCCGGAACGCCTTTGTGCCACCCCGAGTGCCCCTATGTCACCCCATACATCTGTGTCAGCCTGAGCACTCCAATTTCACCCTGTGCGCCTATGTCAGCCTGAGCGCCCTTATGTCATCCTGAGCGAAGTCGAAGGATCTGGGGTTCTAGGGATGGGGGTTTCTGTCTGAGGAGCGTAGATTCTTCGCCATTGAACACGACCCCACCGGCCCAACCCAGGCGGGTTTGAAACCCGCCGCTACGAATTTAATTGGCGGCGCAACCAAATTGGGTATCGTACCTGGGCGCCGGAGGTCGCCAGACATGGGGTCTCAGAGTCTGGCGGTCAGGACCTTTACGTGGGCGCCGTCGAACCCGCAAGAGGTGAGGAAATCAAGGTCGCGCTCGTCCTCCGACCTCAGGGCCGAGAAGATCTGGCGTATTCCTCGAGCCTTGCTATCGTTCTTGAGCGCCTGGATCAGCAGCCGGCCGATGCCCTTTCGCCTGTGTTCAGGATGGACGGCGATGGCGACGATTCTTATGCCGGGCGGCAGGCCGTAGCCGGCTGACTGCGGTTCGGCCAAGATAAACCCGACTAACTCCCCATCTTCTTCCGCTACGAACGATCCCCACGTGGGCGTGCTCATGATGCTCACCTTGCTGGTGGCCAGGAACCTGCCTACGTACTCGTCCCATGTCCCCGATCGGTCGGGTCCCAGGATAAGCCCATCCAGTATCCTGACGCTTTCAGCATCGTCTTCAGAGAGTCTGCGAATCGTGATTTCAGACATGATGGTGATCCCCCCAGCTTTGGCCGATATTCGAGACCGGCCCCTCTGGAGCCGGTCGAAAGCACTCGGGCGTTTATGAGGCGAGGGCTGCGTTGCCGAATCGCATTTCCAGCGCGCTCGAAACGGCTCTTTGCGCAACCTGTTCGTCGCTCACATTGTCGCCGGTTTCGAATCTTAACGTGTATAGGTCCGGATCGGCAGGATCAGCGCCGGAAATTTTAGTGAACCAGCCCGCACGCGCTTTCTCCAGGCCGCGGACGATGTCTTCGGCGTCCAGGGTGCCCACGCCGAGGCGATTCGCCACTCGGCTCACCCTGCTGGCCCACGGGGAGAAGAGGCCCAGATGCACGACCCCCGGTCGGTCCCTGAGGGTGAGACAGCCGGCTCGCTTTACGAGGATCAGATCGTTGCCTTCGGCGATGAATGAATGGGCTGTTCGATATACGCCTTCCAGGTACTCCTTGTCGGAAATTTCGGCTGGAAGCATTTTGACGTCGGGCCTGTCGAGCATGTACGGGACTGCCGCATACCCGTCTGCTGCGAAGTCTGCGCCGTACCATCCGATGCGGGAGAAGAGCAGTTCAAGCGCGGCGAGGAACCGGTCCTTTCGCGAGCAGAAGCCTAGCTCTTTCCGGGTTACGGCTTCGGCGGTGGCGCCCAACTCACGGGCCAACCTCCGTAAAGCCATGTGCTCGACGTACCGGCCTCCCAACTCGCGGGCGACTTTTCTTCCGATCTCCGGGGCGCCCGCCCCTGCCTGTCCTCCGATTGTAAATGCGAGCATTTTCGGCCTCCCTGTGGATGATTTCTAAGGGGTGGTCAAATGGTGTTCGTCGCCCTGTCCACCCGCCCGGCTGTCAGCAGTCCCCAGTTCGCGTAGATTTCGTCGATTGAGATCTGCCGACAGCCTGGATGCGGATGGTTTCTGCGCGTCTAGTCACTGTTAGCGGCTGCGCGTCGTCTTGCGGCTATCACCACAGCCGCCGCGGCTACCAGTGCTGACAGGAATATCAACTTCTTCATGATCTACGCCTTTCGGTGTCAACATTGGCGGATTTCGCCAAAATGCAAATGCCGTCTCATCTTGCCTACGGGCCGACGGGAGGACTGCGTGCGCGTGCGTCTGTGTCAAACCGGGCCTGGCCAAGGTCCGGGCGGGTTCGCCCTGGCGACTCGAACGGCCAGCCGGTTTTGGGACGGTCAGGGAGCTGGGTTGCCCGGTAAATATACTTCCATGGCGGAGTGACCTCCTGAGGGTTCTGTACATCTATTGTTAAATATTCGAAAAGTACCTGTCAACATAGTTCCGTTTGTCACAAATACCGGGCTTGTTTCGACGGTGCCGCTCGGGATGTTCCAGCGGGGGATAGATGGGCTTGCTAAACCCTGATTTCGGGAAGTAGCCCTGCCACCCCGCGGCGGCCTTGTCAGGCGGGGGCGATGGCATCGATTTCGTTGACGTCGTCGGGGGTGAGTTGCCATTCGGCTGCGACGGCGTTCTGTCGCACCTGTTCCGGACTGCTGGCGCCGGAGATGACAGAGCTGACCTGCGGGTTGGCTAACAGCCACGCGATTGCGAGTTCGAGGGTTGAATGTCCCCGTTGCCTGGCGAATTCCTGCAATCGGCCGAGGGATGCGAACTTTTCTTCTGTCAGATGACGTTCAGCGATGTTCGGGAAGAAGTGCAGCCTCGTTCCTTCGGGCGGGGTGTCCCCCTGGCCGTACTTGCCGGTAAGGAATCCGGAGGCCAGCGGGTAGTAAGGGAGAATGCCGAGGCCGTAGCGGCGGCATGCAGGCAGGATTTCGGCCTCGATGCCGCGGTCGAGGATGTTGTACGGGGGCTGACAACTGACGAAATTGGCCATGCGCTCGGTTCGGGAGGTCCACACGGCGTCGACGATCTGCCAAGCCGCAAAGTTGGAACAGCCGATGTAGCGTACCTTGCCGGCGGTCACCATGTCGTCGAGGGCGCGCAGGGTCTCGTGTATCGGCGTCGACCGGTCCGGACCGTGCATTTGGTAAAGGTCGACGTAGTCGGTTTGCAGTCTTCGCAGGCTGGCATCGAGTGCGTCGATCAGG
>JAKZUY010000066.1:0-3396 GCA_047516345.1 Dehalococcoidia bacterium
CAGGCCGGGCATGGACGCACCGTCGACGACGTTGAGGTGCTTGCTGCCGAACTGCTTGCCGAGCACCATGATCTCCTGCAACTTGTCGTTTTCCGCAACGTTGTCGGCCTCCGACAGGTGGCCGAACGCCTCGTGCACGAATACGCCTGCGAGTACTGGGTCGAGTATGGTAGTCCACTCGCCGCCTTCCAGCGGTTTGGCGGATAACAGCCCCACGGCGCGGTTGGCGGCGTCGAGGACCCGTTCGTCCAACCCCTCTACCAACGCGTAGTCGCCGACCGATCCGATGCTGAAGCCGGCCTGCTGCACGTCACCGTTCTTGCGGGCCTGCGCCGATATCCGGGCGATCACGTGCACCCGGTTTTGCTCGATGTACGAGCCGTCGGAGTTGCCGAGATGAATCTTCCTCGACGTGTCACCGTAGATCATGTCTGAGCTCTGGATGCCGTCGACGGACCAGATCACGTCGTTGTAGCTGTCCATCTGCCGCTTCTTGTCTCCGAGCGGGATTTCGGCAGGGTCCTTGACCAGCACCGGCTCTACGGAGTCGACGTGCGCGTCCACCTCGGCGAAGTGGCTACCGTCGCCGCCGGCGGCCCTGGCCTGGCTTACGGCGTCGGCGACGCGGTCCTTCAGGCCGTTCAGGTCGTTGAAGCAGACGAAACCCCATCCGCCGTTCACGAGCGCCCGGACGTTGCCGCCCCTGCCGGAGGTCTGAGCGATGTCTTCGAGGGACTTGCCGCGCCAGGTGAGGCGGGTGGAGTCAGTTTCCTCGATTCTTATTTCGCAGTAGTCTGCGCCGTTGCCTTTCAGGGCATCATCGATCAGGTCGCGGAATGACACTTTGCGGGGCCGCCTTTCGGATTGGACGGGTAGTCGGGCTTGCTGTGTGGTTGTATCTATCAGTAAACCCGGCCGGGGTCGGGTTGACAACGCCAAGAAGGTGTCAATTGAGTCCCTTACTAATTTTGGGATGCCATTGCATGATCGAAAACCACGGATAAGGAAGTCCCCTTTTTGACCCTGGTTCCCTGTCACCCTGAGCCGCGTCAAAGGGTCTAGGGATCAAGCGACAGTGCGTTGCTGCCATTTGCGGGCCTGGATTCCTCGGCTTCGCTTGGAATGACAGAAATGTGTGCTGGACATTCTCTGTGTCACCCTGAACGAAGTCGAAGGGTCTAGGGGTCAAGGGACGGGGCGTTGCTGCCAGTTGCGGGCTTAGATTCCTCGGCTTCGCTCGGAATGGCAGAATTGTGTGATGGACATTCTCTATGTCACCCCGAGCGAAGGCGAAGGGTCTAGGGGTGGGGAGTCCGGGGGGCTTTTTATGACGTGCGTAGTTTCTTCGGCTGGGCTAAGAATGACAACGTACACGCTCGTTTACAGCGGCACTTATTAGACACCCTCCAAGTCGCGGTCATTTGAGCCAACTCGTGACAACATACGAACGTGCGGCCCGTTAGCCGCGAATCGACATGGACTATCGTTCTGCCATAGAGCGGCTGCTGACCCTGGCCGACTTCGAGCGCAAGTCCCGGGCGGGTGAGCCGCCGGACTTTCACCTGCGCCGGATGGAACGCCTGCTCGCCCAATTGGGGGACCCGCATTTGGCGATTCCCGTGATTCACGTCGCCGGTTCGAAGGGGAAGGGGAGCACGTGCGCGCTGATCTCGTCCGCGCTCGCGTCGAACGGCCTGCGTACCGGCCTGTATACGTCGCCTCACCTCCACCGTTTCACGGAACGAATACGTATCGACGGCGCGCCTGTTGAGACCGGCGTATTCGCCGATCTGATCGGACGGCTGTGGCCCGAGGTAACGGCGATAGAACGGCGGGGCGATCTCGGCAGGGTGAGCGTGTTCGAGATGCTTACGGCCATGGCTTTCGTCCATTTTCGGGACGTCGCCGCCGACTGCGCGGTGATAGAGGTTGGGCTCGGAGGCAGGCTCGACGCCACCAATCTTGTGTTGCCCGCCGTGTCGGTCATCACGCCCATCGGCCTCGATCACGTGGCGGTGCTTGGCGACACTATCGAAAAGATTGCCGCGGAGAAGGCGGGGATAATCAAGCCGGGCGTGCAGGTCGTCTCCTCTGCGCAGCGCCCCGAAGCGGCCCGGGTCATCAGCCGAACGGCCGCCTCCGCCGGATCGCGGCTGATAGACGCGCCCGCCGCAGTTCGGGTCGTCGATGTGTCGCACGACGGGTGGAAGCCTCAACGGGTCGGCTATGAAAGCGGGCGCGGGAGGTACGACATCGAGTTGCCCCTGCTCGGCGCACACCAGATAGAAAACGCCCGGACGGCTATAGCGGCGCTCGAGGCCCTGGATTCTTTCGGCCTCGAACCGGCCAAAGTTTCGGCCGGGCTCTCCGGGGTTGTTTGGCCCGCACGAGCCGAGGTGGTCGATACGGGCCCTCCGGTTGTGCTGGCCGACGGCGCGCATAACGCCGACTCCGGCCGGGCGTTGTGTTCGACGTTGCGGCGCCATTTCGACGCCTACAAAGATGTCATCCTGCTCGTCGGCGGCACTACCGGCCACGACATGACCGCGGTCGTTTCGGAACTCGCGGCGCTTTGTCCGCGGGTGGTAGTCACGAGGTCGCGGCATCCGAAGGCCGTCGAGCCCGACGATTTCGCAGCCGCCGTCAAGCGCGATAATGTACCGGTTGCGGCGGTGACCGCGGACGTAGCCTCGGCATTGGAAGCCGCGTACCGGATGGCCGTACCGGAGACGTTGATTGTTGCAACCGGCTCGCTGTTCGTGGCGGCCGAGGTGATCGAGCACGTCAGGGGGATCGAGCCGGAGTTGTACCCCGACCTTCGAGGCCCGTTCACCCAGCCATACACAGCTGAATCCAACGTGTGACAAATTTCTGATAGCAATCGGCCGAATCGGGCCGCCGGATCGCAGGCATAAGAGAAACATGGATAACAATGGTCGCACTCGCGCTGTAGTCACCGGCATGGGCGTGCTTTCGTGTTTGGGCAAGTCAGTCGGAGATTACTGGGACGGGCTGACGAGCGGCAGGTCGGGCATCGCGAAACTAACGCTCACCGATACCTCTGGCTACCCGTGCAAGATCGGTGGGGAGGTTCGGGACTTCGATCCAACCCAATACGTCGACCGCAAGGAGGCGCGTCGGCTGGCGCGCTTTTCACAGTTTGCGGTCGGCGCGGTGACCGAGGCCGTCGCCGATGCCGGACTCGACCTGTCGGCCGAGGACTCCGATCGCGTGGCGGTCCTGATCGGATGCGGATCCGGGGGGCTTCCCGAGACGGACCGGCAGTCCCGCATCCTGGCCGGCCGGCATGGGATGCGTATGAGTCCCTTTTTCATACCGATGATGTTGGCGAACATGGCGTCTGCGAACATTAGCCGCCTGTTTGGGGCCACCGGT
>JAKZUY010000067.1:0-7572 GCA_047516345.1 Dehalococcoidia bacterium
TTGCCCGCGGCATCATGTCGAACACCATCCTGATACTTTGGACGGGGCTGTGGAGGATGTTTAACCCCCTCAAGTGTTCGCCCTCATCGTGGAGCGCCAGGCCGGATTCCATTTCGTCTATGACCGTGTCGCGGCATAGCCTGTCGCGTTCGCTCTCCGGCGACGCGGCCCGGATGGCTGCCAGAGTCCGTCGCTCGATCTGGGCCATCTCCTCAACAGCGTCCGGCGAGTAGTCGGTCATCCGTGCGTCGTGGCCCGCGACCCCGATGAACGTTGCGGCAATTGGGTCGTGATTCACCAACGCGTCTACGAAACCGTCTGCGATATCGAATACTTCAGTCATTCCTTACCTGCTTGTGTCGTTAGTGACTTAGGTCGTGATAGTCGTCGCGTTGCCCGGCGTATCGCGGAATTCGGTCGCGGCCGCAGAGTAAGAACCCTCGTGGCCTGTCGATAGCTCAGCCGGTCTTCTTATACAAGAAGCCGCCAAGTACGAACCCAGTGACCGAATCGTGTGGGCCGAACTGAAACTCCAGTGTTTCGCCGGCGCCTCGACCGTCAGCGACCCTGAATTCGATCCCCGCGTCAGTGTGCTTGGCGGCGAGGGCGCAGGGAGCGTGTAGCCGGTTCGTGTCAGGGCTTCCGGGTTCGAGGCTCAGTATGTTTCCTCGCTGAGCCAGTTCAACGGCCATATACGGCTCCGCAAAATAAGTCCCAAGGAATCGGCTGACTTCCAGTGCTGGCGCAGTTCCGGGCGATTCGGCCGGCCTCCCGCCCTCGTCCATACTCAGAGCATCTATGGCCGCGTCGAGGAGTTCGACTGCGATGCTGCCCCGCGGCGTAGGGGGCCAGACGTTTGCGAGGGTAATTGCGCCCATTTTGGCCGGTTTGTTGAAAACAACTTGCGACGAATAGCCGTGAATACCCCCACCGTGTTCCAAATAAACCAACTCGCCTCGCCTGTGGGCGCGCCACCCCAAGGCCTGACCCCACGACCAATCCGGTGAAATGTATACCGGGCGGTGCATCTCATCCAGGGACTCCCTGCGCAGGACGGGCGACTCGTAAGCTGCGGTGTGGAAGCCGATCCATCGGGCAAGATCGTGTACGTTCGAGTGCAACTGGCCGGCCGAGGTGAGTCCTTCCATGTGGGCGTACGGCGCTTTTCTCAAGTTTGACCCCGGTTCGATTCCGGGAAGATAGCCTGTGGCCATACGTTGGGGACCGACTTCGTCGACGTTGAAGGTGGTGTAGGCCAGGTTAAGCGGCCTGATGATTTCCGAGTCCACATAGTCGATGTAGTCCTTGCCGGTGAGTCTATGAACGACCTCTCCAAGCAGACCGAATCCGAAGTTTGAGTATTTCCACTGGCTGTCTTGAGGTATGACGATCTCGGCTTCCGAGATCGCGTCGATTATCCGGCTCATCTCTGGGAATTCAGGTTTCGCCCAAGTCGGGAGCGGAGGCTCCGTCGACAGCCCGGAGTGATGAGTCAGCAGCCGCTTGATCGTCACCCCTTCTACAGTCCCGGCCAAGGCTCGCGCCGCAGAGAATTGAGGGATGTGAAGGACCAGCGGGTCTTCCAGCTCAAGCATGCCGGCGTCCCGCAACTTCATGATGGCGGTGGCGGTGAACGTCTTGGTAATAGAGGCCACTCTGGAAGTGGTCAATTGGTCAGGGTGACGCCGCGACTCCAGATCGGAGAAACCCGAGCCCTTGAACCAGACGATCTCTCCGTGATCGACGATCGCCGCGGCCAGCCCGGCGTCTCGTTCGTTGCCAAAGATTCCGTCGACGATTTCGTCGAGTCGGGACGCGAGTTCGGGGGAGACTTTGTTCATACGCCTTGGGGCCTCATTTCGACGCCAACATGAATGACGCCTCCAGTCGAGATTATCAGCAGAGGACGCCCGGCACACGCTGTGGATTGCTCAAGCGAATTGGTCATGTGACGCCATCCCGTGCCCCGGGTTACGCTGCATAATTCAGGCCTGCCTGTGATGGGGCTGTACATGAACACGGAGGCGATGCGATGAGACTTGAAAACAAGGTTGCGATCATTACCGGCGCGGGTAGCGGGATCGGCAGAGCCAGCGCACTGCGATTTGCCGCGGAGGGCGCACACGTGCTGGCTGTCGACGTGAACGAGGCGGGCTTGAACGAGACCGGAAAGCTGATTGCCGACGCGGGCCTCGGAGCCCTGTCGACTTACACGGCCGATGTCAGCCAGTCCGCCGAAGTAAAAGCGGCGATTGACAAGTGCTTTTCGGAATACGGCCGAATCGACGTGGTCTTTTCGAACGCCGCGGTCATGCTGGAGGGTTCCGTTGTCGACTTGCCTGAGGATGACTGGGACACCATGTTCAGTATCAACGTGAAGGGCGCATTCCTGATGGGCAAGTATGCCATCCCGATTATGGCCCGCGGCGGTGGCGGCTCGTTCGTCATAACGGCCTCGGCGAACAGCTACTACGCCGAGTCGGACATCGCAGGCTACTGCGCCACCAAGGGCGCGGCAATGCAGCTTACGCGCGCCATGGCCATCGACCACGGCCCTGCGGGGATTCGGGTTAACTGCATCTGCCCCGGATGGATCGAAACACCCATGTCGGCGCCGTTCCTTACGGAGGTGCCGGAAGGCCGCGAATTTGCGAACAGGATCGCGCCCGTGGGCAGGATCGGACAGCCCGGAGACGTCGCGTCCGTCGCGGTCTTCCTCGCTTCGGATGAGTCGTCGTTCGTCTCCGGTTCGGCGTATGTCGTTGACGGGGGCTGGACATCCGGTATGACCAAGGCGATCGCCCTGATCTGACCATCGCGGTACGAACGAATTGACCTGGTTGGTCCATTGAGCGCCCATCGACTTAGTCTGTGCGAAATCCACCGCCGCCAAGGACTATGGGTACCGGCACAAACCGACGACCCGATTCTGAATCGTGTTTTGATGTGTAAGATTTCGGGGTACGCAATTGAAGCGGTCCGTACCGGCCGAGTCGAAAGGCGAGTCCGTAGTTGTTGAAGGCGGCAGACGCCAGGAACGAAATATGACGAAGAGCATCGCAGAAGAACTTGGGGTTGTCCCAATAATCAACGCCGGCGGGCCTAACACCAAACATTCCGGATCACGCCCTCGCCCGGAAACGCTTGCAGCCATGCGGGAAGTTTCGTCCAGTTTCGTCCAGATGGAGGAGATGCTGATTGCGGCGGGCGAGGAGATAGCCCGACTGTCAGGGGTGGAAGCAGCCACAGTCACCAGCGGGGCGTCCGGCGGACTTGTCGTACAGGCAGCGGCCGCCATTGCTCGCGACGATCCTGAGCTGATCGCCAGCCTCCCGGTGATAGACGGTATTCCGAACGAACTCATTATCCAGCGCGGCCACAGATTCGTGTACGACTATCTTTACCTTGGCGTCGGCGCAAGGTTAGTTGAGGTCGGGACCGCCGAAGGGTGCGCCCTGGACGAGGTGATCGGGGCGATTTCGGAGAAAACGGCTGGCGTTATCCACCTGGAATCGCCATTCAAGAATCGCGGCGCCGTGCCGCTGCCAGATCTGGCCGATGCCGTTCACGAGCGAGGCCTACCGGTCCTCTGCGATGCCGCATCGATGCTTCCGCCGCGCGCCAACCTCAGCAAGTTTGTGAATCAGGGCGCCGACCTCGTCAGCTTTTCCGGCGGCAAGGGAATTCGAGGCCCGCAAAGCACGGGCGTCCTGCTCGGAAACGCGAAGTGGGTCGAATACGCCCGGCTGAATAACGCCCCTTATGCCACAGCGGCCAGAGGTCAGAAGGTATCGCGGGAGGAGATCGCCGGGATTATAGCGGCGTTGCGCGTCTTTGTTGACGAGGACGAAGACGCGGAGACGCTGAAGTACAGGCGGCAGATGGAGTTCGTCGTCGATCAAGTAGCCGAGGTTCCGGGAGTCAGGGCGGTAGTCGAGCATAACTACGACCACTACATCCCTCACGCAGTTATCTACTTCACTTCGAGGTGGATGGGACCGGATAGAGAGACGATTCGCGAGATACTAATGGCTGGCAGCCCGCGCGTCTTTGTGTCGCCGACATTCGGACCGGATACAGGAATTCAGATCGACGCGCTGAACATACAAGAGGGCGAACTGAGTATCGTCGCGGAATGCGTTCGCAGGACTCTCATTGACAATTCGTCAGGATGAACCCGGCTGGGTAGCAATACCGTAGCGAGGCTCACGTATAGCCTTTTCGAGCGCTTGCCAGATCGATCCATGAACGCCGTGTCGGTCCAATGACTGAACCCCAAGGCCCATCGGGAGTTAACGACCCGGGTGATGAACGGCGCAGGCTGGAAAGTCTGCTGGCAGATGTTCTCCGGTCCGCTTACATGCTTCGCGTTCTGGCGTCGACTGACTCCAACAAACGACGAGCTGCCGTGTTTGAGCGTATCGCGGAGGACGATCTGAGCCACGCCAGTTTGATAGCCCAGCGGCTGGGCGTTGGCGCCCCGTCTCTGAGGCCTCGCCCGTTCGGGCCATTTGGCGTGTTTTTGTACGTCGCTGCCAAGATTTTTGGGACAAAACGAATCGCGTCGATAGTCGGTAGAACGCACCGTGAAATCTCATCAGCCTTCGCTGAGATATCCGATGGCCAAACTCATTCTGCCGAGGAGCGGTTGCATGGCGAAGTAATTCAACGAATCGTAGAGGGGGAGCATGAGGATGGCGTCGTCGGCACGCCGTTAGTCGGCTTCCTGTCATGGAGGGGCGGGGTTCTTCGCGCCGCCATCCTCGGCGTCAACGACGGGCTTGTGTCCAACTTCGGCCTGGTAATGGGCGTGGCCGGAGGGACAAATGACACTGGGCTGGTTGCCCTTGCGGGAATAGCAGGATTGGTGGCCGGCGCGATTTCGATGGGCGTCGGCGAGTACGTATCGATTCGTTCACAAAGGGACTTTTTCGAGTACGTGATCGAACGGGAGAGGGCGGCCCTGCAGATGTGGCCGGAACAAGTGGTGAGCGACATTGCCCGGCTGTACGAAGACAAGGGATTGACACAGCAGGAGGCGCTGGTCGTAGCTCAGCGACTGATGACACGCCCGGAAATGGCGCTTGAGACCAGGATTCGTGAGGACATCGGGCTGAATCCCGAAGACCTGGGTTCACCCTGGGGCGCCGCCTTTAGTTCCTTGGCGGCCTTCAGCGCCGGCGCGATCGTACCCGTAATACCGTTCCTGATAATGGGGGGCAACGGGGCGATCATAGCGAGTGCGGCCGGCGCCGGCGCTGCGTTGGCTACGGTAGGCGCGGGACTGGCTTGGATGTCGGGAGTCAGCCCCGTCCGGGGTGGGTTGAGAATGCTACTGCTGGGCGCGGCCGCTGCGGCTATAACGTTCGGAATAGGTTCCGCAGTCGGCCTGTCCCTGTGATACGCAAGCCGACGAACGTGGGCCGTTGCAAGATTTCGCCTGGCTGGCCGGCCGGCCCAGGTTCGGAGGTTAGCTTTTTGGAGACGACCGTCGCCGTCTGGGCGGCCGATTGCTCAAGGCAAAGAGGACACGATCCTCAGTTATACCGATCTGCAGTCGCTTGTCTGCAATCCGGGCAGCGTAGGATAGGCGGGAACGCAGTTTTCTGGCCGTGTCGCCTTCGTCAAGAATTACCGCTTTGGCGTCGTTCGCCTTGAGGCTTTTGATTGCCTCGACAAGCTGTTCGGTTACGTCGGAACGCGCACGCACGCGGCGAGATGCCTGGCCAAGGTCTCGAATGTCTACATCAACAATTTTCAAAGCTACCTCCTGCGTAGTGACGTATTAATGCCATGAGATTCTAGCACGATCTGTCGCGACGGAAAGTGGCGGGGCGTTCGTTCCTTCCGTAGGTACGCCGATTGTCAACGATCTGCGGAAGGCAAACCAATAGCCTGCGATGTGTTTGATACCCAACCGTGGAACACCTTGGAATGAGACATTGTTCAGCTTCGTAGTATCGTTCGAGACGGGCATGGCGCGGGCGGTCCACAGTCTAGGGCTAGCGACTGCGTTACTGGCGCTCGTTCTATCATGCAGCGGCGGAGCAGACGAACCGTCAGGCAGCCCGGCCGTGGTCGCCCCGACTGTGGCCGCTCTGACCTTGGCGCCAACCGAGAAAACGCCGGACTCTGCAGGCGCAGTCGCCCCTACCAAGACCGCTACTATCCTGGCGTCGGCGGATGTTTCGCAAGGCAGCGCAGGGGTGGGCGACCCGCTTTATCCGACTCTCGGCAATGGCGGTTACGACGTGTCACGTTACACGGTGAAGCTGAACGTGGACGTTGAAGCGAACTATATTTCTGGAAGTACGAGGATTGAGGCGGTCGCCACTCATAGCCTTTCCTCATTTAACCTGGATTTTCGAAGTCTTTCGGTCCTTGGTGTAAGTGTCGACGACCGGACAGCTGCGTTCACCCGCGACGGACATGAAATGACGGTAACACCCGCTCAGGCGATCCAGAATGGCAGTCCGTTCAGGGTCGTTGTCGACTACGAAGGCAATCCGTCGGCGGATATCTTTCCCGGCACGGATTTCGCAGGCGGATGGGTGAAGTATCAAACGGGAATATACGCCGCAGGTGAGCCCTGGGGATCATCGAACTGGTACCCCGTCAACGAGCATCCATCGGACAAGGCATGGTACGCATTCGAAATCACCGTACCCGCATCATATGAAGTTGTGGCCAGTGGCGACTTGATCGAAATTCTGGTTAGTGGGAACACGGAAACATATCGATGGGAATCATCACAAGAGCTGGCCAGCTATCTCGCCACGGTTGTGATATCCCGGTTTGATGAAGTTGTCACCCAAAGTCAAGACGGGGTTCCGATAATTGACTATATTGAGGAGTCGGTCGACGAATCCGCAAGAGATCATTTGCGAGTGGCAGGGGAGATAGTGGACTACTTCAGCGAGCTATTCGGTCCATACCCGTTTGATTCGACCGGCGCGATTGTCGTCGACACACATTTCCTCGCGCTGGAAACCCAGCCAAGGCCGTTGTACGGAGTTGATATCCTCTCATTCCTTGGGGAACGGGTGGTGGCTCATGAACTGGCCCACCAGTGGTTCGGGAACTGGGTTACACCGGCGACATGGGAAGATATTTGGCTGAACGAGGGTTTCGCTACGTACGCGGAGTGGTTGTGGGAAGAGTACAAGGCGGGGGAGGACCTGTCCGAAACATTCTGGACGGCGGTCTGGCAACCCGTTTACGGCCCGCCAGCGAAGCCCGTCGCCAGCGCTCCGTTTGCCGCGACGGTATATCAGCGGGGCGCGATGACGCTCGGCGCCTTGCGGTTTGAAATCGGCGACGACACGTTCTTCAGCGTACTGAAGGAGTACGTCTCGAGATATGGCGGCGGCAATGTGTCGACCTCCGACTTTATTGCGGTCGCGGAGGAAATTGCAGGCAAAGACCTTAGCGATCTCTTTAACTCCTGGCTTTATGCCGAAGAGATACCTCCGCCACCTCAATAAAGACGACTCTCTTTGGCTTTAGCGCATCCTCCCGGGGTATCGCCACATGTCGGGATCGGCGCCCAGTCGCTTCTTTATCTCGGCGGTA
>JAKZUY010000068.1:0-13600 GCA_047516345.1 Dehalococcoidia bacterium
TACAGAAAGCATCTGGAAGTCGTCGCCCGCGTGCTTCTCCGCAAATTGCTGCCAACCTGGCAACTGATCGCGGCAGCCTCACCACGAGGCCCACATGTACAACAGGACTCTCTTTCCCCGAAACTGGCTCCACGACCAGCGTTTGCCGTACACGTCCGGCAAACTGAAGTCCGGTGCTTCCACGCCCACCTGCGGTCGTTCCAATGCCACACTCACGGTAGAAACTCCTTTTCGTCAGAAATGCGATCGTCGTTGTATTTTCCGGTCAAGCAATCAACAATCTTGTGCTCTATTGGATACCCTTGCGTCTCTCCATCTAGGGTGCGGGAATGGGGTGAATAGAGGAAGATGCACCCTCGCCCTGCCCCACTCTCACCGGGAGACGGAACATTTCGGCCATGCAAGCGGATTCTTGCCTCATTGAAGGGGGCTTCGCGTCTTGCCAAGACATCGTAGGGGGGCCCGAATCACAGGCAATGCTACCCTTTTCTCTTAACTACGCACCGTCGCCCACCGTTCGTTCGCCCGATTGCCCTGGAACCCGGGCACTGCGAAAATACACTGACCCCAGACGCCCAAGCGTTAGTCCCATGCTATACCCCGCTATGGAGGATGGGCAAGTAGCTGAGCACATTTGAGCCCAACGCTGACATCGTGAATGCCCGATTCCCGAATCCCCTCTAGCCCGCTGGCAAAGACATCCTTACGCGGAAACAGACACCCTTCTTTCCACCACTCAAGACCGCCTATGAGCCTCATCCGGCACATAGCATCGTTGACATATTGGTGGACGACCCTGACGGCTACTTGCGCGGCAACCACTGGGACCCGCCCCTTGAGCTCCCCACCCAGGTCGAATTTGAGGCGGCCGCCGATAGTTACACGCTCACGCTGCCCGTTCCCGACGACGAGCGCGACATGGTGAACGGCAGTTTCAAAGTATATGTGCTGCCATCTTTCGATTACCTCATTGTAGGAACTGCCAATGGAGATGGAGTGACGCTTTTCCGCAGTGTCGACATCACGGACAATGATACGCCGCAAGAACTAGAGTTGAATTTCGGCAAGGACAGCGTGAACGACGCCGACACCGACGAGGGGGACACTATTGGGTTCGTCGTCAAGCGTCGCCAGCAGGATGCCGACACCGGCCAGACCGCAACCTTTACGGTGAGGCTGGAAACAGACCGGAGCGGGGATGACAACCTCTTGGCAGACTGGACCGAGGATACTGCCACCGGCCGCCTGTACAAGGACTATCGCCTGCAATTGACCGGTGCCGATCTCGAGATTGGGGAGGCATTCGTCATCCCCGACAACGGTGAGTCTGAGACCGATTGGGGTTACTGGGCGTCGATTAGAGACCTGGAAGATTACAACGGCGCCGCCCTCGATGCGGCCGAGGAGGCCACGTACTGGACGGTAAAATCGGGTTTTCGTGAGACGATTATCGACGCGACCGACAGCGGGGCCAAGGATGGCAAGGTCAAGCTCTTTGCGGACGCGAGTACTGTCGTGGAGGGCAGCGAGTTGCTCCACACGCTCAAACGCGAAGGTGGCCCAATGAGCCAATCTCTGCGTGTTCGGGTTCAGACCTGGGAACCCAACCGGATTGCGGGCTTCGGCATCAACCCCAGTCTCCAGTACCACTGGATAACTTTCCAGCCCTGGGAAAGCGAAATGCAGTTCGGCGTGTTTCCTTACGTGGATAACGAGGTTGAGGCCGCCGACCAGTTACACGCAGAGGTCCAGCAGACCGGCAGCCGCTACAGCGAAGGCAGTCCTTACACAGCTATTGTCGACATTGAAGATCCGCCCAGCGGCAGCGCCTTAGTCAGCCTCTCCGGCACTCCGACATCTATGGCGGAGGGGGAAAGCGCCACCCTCACCTTTACTCGCACCGGGGGCAATACGACCCAGCCCCTGGCCGTCGACATTCGCGTGGATGATCCCATGGGCTTCTTGCGCGGCAACCACTGGGACGAGGAGCCGGACATTCCCACGCAAGTGGTGTTTTCCGCCAACTCCACCTCAGAGACCGTCACGCTCACCGCTCCGGACGACATGCGCGACCTGCCGGACGACAACATTAAAGTATGGGTTCTTCCCGGCAGCGGCTACCTGCTCGGCAACACCGGTGTTGAGACCTCCGCCACTGTGTCGATCTCCGACAACGACGTGGTCCAAGAGCTGACGTTCGACTGGGGCTACGTGGACTTTGACGACGTCTGGGAGGTGGGAGAGTCCTGGACGTACCAGCAGAACAGCCTCTTTATGCTCGGACCGGCGGAAGGGCTGTTCTACTATGACGATGACCGCGCGTTCCGCTTCCATCACGACGCCGATGAGTATTTGCCCATCCACTTCATGTTTAAGCGCCGTGCGACCGACGTCGGCATGACCGCAAACTTCGTCGTCAGGGTGGAACACAACCGCGGCTGGAATCAACCCCGGCACACCGACTGGTCAACCGATCCCGAGACCGGAAGGCGGTACAAGGACTACTACCTCACGCTCGAGGACGACCAGATACAGGTCATAGGCAGGATAGAAATTCTCGACAACGGTCTGCCGGACCTGCCTGGATGGAGCTACCGGGCATCTATCAAGCCCTTGGAGGATGTGAAGGGCGTGGTCCTATCCACCGACCAGGAGTCCGAATACTGGACAGTGAATGGCACCAGGTCCGGGAACATAAGACCTTTCGACCGCTTATACCCCGAAGTCTACGTGAAGAGAGTCGGCCCGCAAGACGTGAACGAGGGCCAGGTTGTGGAGTTCGAGGTCGAGCGGCAGAGGGGCAACTCACTGGCCCCTCTACCCGTCCGGGTGCGCACCTGGGAGCCCAACCAGCGGGCTGACGACGGTTCGAAACCGACCGATCAGATTCACACTGTCATTTTGCCGGCCGTAGCCATGACGTCCCATTGGACCAATTACTACGGCAACGTGGGAGCCTCACAAAGTGTTAAGTTTTCGGTCACCGTTACCAGCGACACGAATTACGAGTCGCTAGACTACCTGAATGCCGAAGTTCTCCCTAGTGAAGAAGGCCTCCATGACTCTCGCAGCAGGACGCGGTACAGGATACACGACCTCGACTTGCCAACCATAGCCCTGTCGGTTGATCCCACTAGCATTACTGAAGGAGAAGCGCTTACCTTCACGCTGACCCGAGGCAACAACACGACGGAGGACCTCATCGTGGGGGTTTCCATTGACGACCCCGGCGGGTTCCTGGAAGGAAATTTCGGCACTGACGGCGTTGCCACTCCCGCCTTCGTAGTCTTCGCGCCCGACGACCTCACCGCCACCGTCACGCTGACACCTCCCGACGACTGGCGGGACATCCCCGATAGCACCTTGACGTTTACGGTAGTGGAGGATTCTGCGTACGAGATCACGGGCTCCGCCTCGCTGACCGTGCAGGTGGCGGACAACGATGTAGCGCCGCAAGTGGGGATTAGCTTCAATCAGGCTGAGGTGGAAGAGGGGAACGACCTCATCCTGACGATCACGCGGACCGGTGAAGACAAGAATCCTCTCCAAGTGCCCATCACGGCCGGACCTGTGGGCGATGAAGAAGACTTTGTGGTCGAGTTGGACGCCGGTGAATCCCAGGCTCAGGTTACTTTCAGCCGGTTTGACGACAACTCCAAGGGCCCGGACACGGACTACGCGACCACACTGCAGCCCGGTTCGCCTGAGTTTTGGACTTCGACCGGACCGGGCACCGTCACTGCCACCATTTTAGACGACGATCTCTACAAGGTTGGCATCGAAATGCTGACCCCCGTCGTGAGCGAAGGCCAATATATTCGGTACAGGATCTTCCATGACGGGCATTCCGGGGAGTCCCTGGACTTCAAGGTGCGGCGGTCCGAAGACGGTAGTGCCGTCTTGGACACCGTCCTCGGCGACTTCACGTGGCAGTTTAGCGCCGGTACATCCGAGCAAAGGATATCCACACTATACGAAGCTCATGACGGCAGCGACGGGGACGCTGTCTTAACTATAGAGATTTTGCCGGGCGACGGTTACACAGTTGACCCGGCCTACGCTAGCGGGCAGGCTATCGTCTGCGACAGCGATCCATTGCCCGTGTTGGGCCTCCGCAATCTGACCGTACGAGGAAACGAGAGTGACGGGACTTTCGAGTTTCGAGTGGATATGGTTAGCCCGTTGCCGTCCCTGAGGACGGTAACCGTGGACTATGAAGTTCGCGATAGCGTTACCTCGGACGGCATCGATATCACCGAAAGCACCGGAACACTCACATTTGCCGCAGGCGAGACCAGCGCCGTAATCGAGGTGCCGATCTTACAGGACTTGGTCGCGGAGGAAGACGAAGAATTTGTCGTTGTCCTCACCAACCCCGTCTACGCGACCTTCCAAGACGGGCAGTCGTCCCTGACCGCTCGAGGGGTCATCGAAGATGATGAGCCGACGGTTACCGTCGCAGCCACTGAAATCGCGATTAGCGAGGGAGAGGACGTCGAAGTCACTCTTACGCGGACGGGCGCCGCTACCGGGGAGCTCACGGCATGGCTAATGGTGAGACTGACAGGCGGTCCGGGCGGTACCACATTCCCGCAAGTCACCTTCTCCGCCGGGTCCAGCACAGTGACCTACACCATTAACACGGAGGACGACGATGAGGCTTTGGGCTCGTTTGAGGTGAAGGTCAGCGTCGCCCACCCCGCAGATGACGTCGGGCAGGCCAACACCTATCGGACCACCGGCGCTGAGGAAACAGTAATCGTCGGGGACGACGAGCAACCTGGTGTTTGGCTTGAAACAATGAACGACGACGGTAGTGCTGGAAATGGAAACCCCTATCCGCTCATTCCGATCCCTCGCAGGATTTATGAGGGCCAAGCAATCTTCTTCAAACTGATACGGCTCCGTTCGGGGCCGAGCCTCACCATCAACTTGCAGGGAACGGGAGCCGAAAACTTCGTCAGCGGCACGCTGCCCACCACCGCGACAATACGCAAGGGAAGCAAAACGGCCACAATCCGCATTGAGACCGCAAACGATTTGGTCGCTGAATCCCATGCGGAGTTCACCTTGACCATACTGGAAGGCGCCGGCTACGCCCCCGGCGATCGCGTGGGTCGTAGGTTTAGTGCCGGTCACTGGATCTACGACAATGACACCTATGGCCTGCCGAAGTTACGCATTACTGAGAACAGGGCCTGGGTAAACGAAGGCGAGGATGTAGTCTTCACGCTGCAACGGATCGGTGACACGCAGGCCAGCCTCGACGTCAACGTGCGCGTCCTCAAGAACGGGGGCGATGCAGACACTAACTTCATTCAGGAAGTGGGAGACGAAGTCGTTACTTTCGTCGCTGGCGCGGATACTACGACCCTTACCATCGCTACGGTGGATGACAACCTCAACCACGGCGACCGCAACATAGTGGCCGCAATTGCCCCCGGCGCCTATTTCATTGATGAGAGCGTGCCCAACGTAGACGAGGAAATGGTATGGATACAGGACGATGACAGGCCCACTGTGACTCTGACTCCGGCAACAGACGAGTTTGAAGAGGGAACGCCCCAGATGGTCACCTTGAACCGGGTCGGCGACAATTCTCCCTATCTCTCAATTCCAACCATGATTGAAACCACTGTGCACCATCCGAATTCGGCAGATGAACGAACCACCCTTTATGAATTCCCCTTTACACGCATCAATAAGGGACTAGCCAGCTTTGCTAGCCGGATTGGGACGACGCAGCAGGTGGAAGCGCTGGGCGCCAGCGGCCGCGTCTGGTTTCTGCCAAGAACCTGCATTGACTCCCCGGAGTACCCGTCGCTAGGTGGATGTGGTGACTCACCACAGTATCTTCGGGGAAGCCAGTATGAGCAGACTTTCATCATCTACAGCAAGTTCATGGGGGTCCGCATCGAGGCGGATCAGACCACTGTGGGCGAGGGAACCGCCGCCACCTTCACGCTGCACCGCCACGGAGGCAGGTCTAGCAACTTGGCCAAGACCCTGCAGGTCAACGTCCGTGTGACGCAGGACGGCGACTTCATCTCCGGTAGCGCACCACAGACGGTTACTTTCGAGGCCGACCAGACCACCGCCACTCTGAACCTGCCCACCGCCGACGACGTGGTAGATGAGGCGGACGGCTTGATCACGGTCGAGCTACTGCCGCCTACCAGCTACACTGACGACCAGTACGCCTATGAGATTGGAGAATACAGGGGTACTCCTTGGGCAGTAACCAGTGTGACTACTGCGGTCACCGACGATGACTACGCCTTCCCGGCAATATCGATTCTCGATGCCGATGCCCTGGAGAGCGAAGGCAGCATCGAGTTCACGGTGATGCTGGATCGGGCAAACGACGAACAGGAAATTAGCGTTGACTGGGCTACATCGGAGGACGGCTCGTCAGATGCCGCCGACGGCGACGCTGACTACACTGCCGCCAGCGGCACTTTGATTTTCGCCATCGGCGAAACCACCAAGACGATCACCATCACCCTCCTGGACGACACCTTGGGCGAGGCCACTGAGACCTTCAACGTGGTGCTGAGCAACCCCACTGAAGTCGTGCTCGAAGACGACACAGGCTCAGGCACCATCCGGGACGACGAGTCAGACGTTTCGGTGGTATTTTTGCGGCATCCACACTCCACGTCGAAGAAGGAAACAACGTGGTAGTAACGTTTCGGCGTTTGGTGTCCGCCGATTTGGCAGGTACCGCCAACTGCTACGCTGGATTGCCGAACCATTGCTTCGATGCCGACGCCGATCCCGGTAATGTTCCTCTGACTATCAACCTGTCGGTCACTCAAGTAGGGGACTTCCTATCCGGGAGCGCTCCAACGTCCAACACCTTTGCGGCGGGAGAGAAATTCGCGGACCTTTCCATTCCCACTGCGGACGACAACAATGTGGAAGCCAGCGGCACAATTACCGTCCAGATCCTGCAGGGCTCAGGCTACACAGCCCTTGCTACCGGCACAATTCAGGGGCAGCCGGCCACCAACCCCGCCCGTGTTCACAATGTATACGACAACGACCTGACGTTTACTATTGATGACGCTCAGGCCGACGAATCGGACGGGCAGATTGACTTCACCGTGAGGCTGAATGCGGCGGCCCTTGAAGAGGTGACCATTGACGCTTTCACTCAGGATGGCGACGCCACCTCTCACGCCAACGTGACCGCCTCCAGCTTTGGCAAGGACTTCGAGGCGAAGAGCGAAACGCTAGTCTTCGCGGTCGGTGAGCAGCAGAAGACCTTTACGGTGGACATCGCGGACGACTTCATTTACGAACGGAACGAGACCTTTACGGTCCAGCTCAGCAACCCACCGCTGTACCTCAGTCTGGCGGATGGCGCCGCCGTCGGAACAATCAGGGATGACGAAGAACCGATGATTGCCTCGGTAAGCCGGACATACGCGGTCGTTGATGAGGGCCAGGCTGGGCCGGTGAGGTACAACATCCAGTTGACCCATCCTGTCACCGTGGCGAGCGAACGCACACCGGCCGTGGTCTGGCAGACCGTCGATGGAACTGCCACCGAGGGTGAGGACTACCAAGCCGGCGGCGGCAAACTCTCTTTCCCTTTGGGAACCACCAGTGGGTTTTTCGATGTTTATCTGGTGGACGACAAGTTGCTCGAACAACCCTTGGAAACCTTTACGGTGGAACTGATTCCGGGATCAATTTCGGATGACACTCGGTTTCTGTCCATCTCATCCACCGACGGTTCCTTCGAGACCAGTATCAGGGACAACGAATCGTTGACCGCCACCATATCCAGCAACGCTGAGTCGGTTGCGGAAGGCCAGCAGGCGGTATTTACTGTGAAGCTGATTGGCGCCCTTGGCGCCGAATCCGTAAGCGTGACATTCGAAACAGCGGGATCCGCCGTCGAGACGGATGACTTTGGGACGCCCACCGGTCTACTTTCGTTCCCACCCGGTAACACCACCGGCAATGCAGGAACTCTGGAAATACCGGCAGGCCAGTCCTCAGGAACGATCACTTACCCGATCCTATCGGACTCGATCGAAGAGGGTGATGAGACCCTGAGGCTTGAAATATTCGGTGCCTATTTCGGCTTGAGATCTGCTTCGATTTCGGAGACACAGTCAGTCGCGACAACAACGATTCTGGACCAGGATTCCTTGACGGTATCCATTCAGGGAACCCCCTCAGTCGATGAAGGGACAGCCGCCACCTTTACTATCGTCATGTCGACGGTGAGTGACGATAGCGTGACCGTGGACTGGGAAACGCGGCAAGTGGGCGAAGACTTGGAAACAGGCGAGACCGCAGTGCCGGACGCGGACTATACGGCGGCTTCCGGCAGCGTAACAATCCCGTCGGGAAGCACCTCAGCCACCTTCACAGTATCTACGTTACAGGACACCTTGGCAGAGGGTGACGAGACATTCAAAGTGGCGTTGACAGAGGCTCGCGTGACTTCCTCTACGCCCGTGGAAGAGTTCCCCCTGGGTGTGGCTATGGCTACGGGCTCCATCGTGGACGACGACACGGCTCCCGACGGCCTGACGATGCAAGCAACTCCCGATAGCGTGGACGAGGATAGCGGGGCGACCGACCTCACCGTGACGGTGACTCTGGACGGTACGGTTCAATTCCCGACTGACACACCTGTGACTGTGGAGTTTATCGACCGGCCCAACGTAAACCGAAATGCGACCCTCGGTGAGGACTATACTGCCACCACAGTCACGGTGGACATCCCGGCCGGACAGTCAAGTGTTGTAACCACCATTACACTGACGCCAGACGACGACGACATGTGGGAAGGCAATGAGATCGCTCGCCTGACCGCTACGTCATCAGTGCTGTCCAATTCGGATGCACTGGGTGTGACCATCCTGGAGAACGATGTCGAGCCGAATGAAGTCGTGTTGACGGTCGCGCCGGCGACAGTTGACGAAGCGACGCCTACTACCTCCCTGGTCGTCACCGGTACGCTGGCCGGAGGGTCCGCCCTGCCGGTCGATACCGTCGTCACCCTGGAAGCGGTCGACGATACTGCCGTTTCCGGCGACGACTACGAGGTCAACATGGCAACGCTCACGATACCCGCCGGCGAATTGAGCGCCACGACTACTCTGAGCCTCACGGTGCTGGACGACAATATCCACGAAGGCGATGAGGAACTGAAAGTCGGAGGAACAACGCCTGGAACCATCCAGGTAGTTCCCGCCGTCGTCACTATTCAGGACAACGATAACGAGCCAACGAGCATTGGGCTCTCCGTCACCGCCGCGCCGATTGACGAAGGGAGTTCTGCCGTTACGATAGCCGTCGAAGCAACGATGCTCGGGGGCGGAACTCGGAACGAGTCAACACAAATAGCGATGAGATTCGTCGGACTGACGGCCACCGTCGGCGACGACTTCACCGCTACGTGGGACTCGTCGACCCTGACCATCCCTGCGGGCGCATTTAGCGCGGTTGCTAACCTGACGGTCACTCCGGCCGACGATACCCTCTATGAGGGCTTGGAACAGTTCGCTGTGCGCGGAACGAACAGTGTGCCAGGTTTGACGGTCAGCGGAGTTCGGCTTTCCATCGTGGATAACGACCCCGCACCCACAACGATCACGCTGTCCTTCGACCAGCCGTCCTTTTCAGAGGCTGGTGAAATCCTAATTCTTGAAATCCGAGCGACTTTGGAGGGAGACAGCACGCTACCTATCGATACGTCTATCAATACTTCGATAGCTAGCCTGAACGGCAAGTCCCTTTTGTTCCACGGTAACCAAACAGTATTCCCGCTGACCATCGCGGCGGGCGAAAGTCTCGCTACGTCCGAAATCTTCTTGTTAAACGCAGATGACAGAATCGACGATGGGGATGAGACTATTGAATTGCAGGGCATAGCATCGAACCCCAGCCTGGAGGTCGTCTCCGCCCGAACGGTGCTTGTTGAAGACGATTCCGCAAATGTGGCACTCGCACCCGCCACCTTGAATATTCGGGAAGGGAACGAGGGCAAGTTCTACTCAATGCGCCTGGCAACGGAGCCCATGGCAAGCGTGACAGTCATCGTCGATCTTCCTACAAATGCCGCGTTTACTGTTAGTTCCGGTAGCTTAACCTTCACGCCCGATGACTGGAATGATTTGCAACGCATTACAGTAACTGCGACGGAAGATTCCAACGCAAGGGACGAACCGGCTGCTACGATCAACCATACTATTGCCAGCGACGATACTAAATATCGCGCCGTGAGCGTTAGCAGCGTAGCGGTGACGGTTAGGGACGACGACAGTGCAGGCGCAACCATCTCTGAGGCGACGCTGACGATCGAGGAAGGAGACAGTGAAACGTACACGTTGGTGTTGGGCACCGAGCCTGCGGGAGACGTGACGGTAACGATCGGCGGCGTGACGGGAACGGACGTAACGTTGGACAAGACGGTGCTGACGTTCACCACACAGAATTGGGGCACAGCGCAGACGGTGACGGTAACGGCGGCACAGGGTCCTACCAGATAAAGGTGCGCGTAAACAATGTCTGCTTCATCAGGGACGGTAAGCCATTCTATGACTGGGACGGAGGACCGGATGGCTATAGCGATGACTTGGCCGCTGACACGAGCACAAGACAGACGCTGAGCGCAGGCAGATTCCCAGCCAGCAATATCGGCGCTTTCCTTGGGGACAACTGGGACGAGGATCCCGATGACGACTGGTTCGCAATCGAACTCACACAGGGATACGAGTATACGGTAGAGGTCTGGGCGAACCCCTACGTATCCGAAGAACACCAGGCAACAAAGCTCAAGATTCTCGGGATCTACGACAGTAGCGGGACAGCGATCGGCGGCACGGCCAGTTCCGGCGGTAGGATACGGGCAAGCGTCGATTTCCAACCGAACAGCACTGGCCGCTACTATATCGCCGTGGGTTCCCAGGGCCAGGACCGCACCGGCCTGTATCGCATCAGCGTTACGGAGGCGGCCATTACCACTCGCGATGTAAACAACCCACGGAAGGAGGTGAAATCAGTCACCCGCACTCCGTCATCCGAAAACTCCCCGGCATCAGGACTCCCAAGCATCGTTGGCTTGGCCAAGGTTGGCGGCACGCTAACGACGGAAACATCAGAGATTTCTGATGCGGACGGATTGAAGGGCATCGATTTCAGCTATCAGTGGATTTCCAATGACGGCCAGGACGATAAGCAAGTCGAGGGCGCAACCGGGTCTAGCTATACTCCGGTGGAAGCCGATGTAGGGACGACGCTAAAGGTTCTGGTCAGCTTCATCGACAATGCCGGCAACTCGGAAGAGCTAACCAGTGCCCCGACCAGCCCAGTGGCAGGTTTGCCTGTGGTGAGTGTGAGCTTTGGACAGGCAACCTACACGGTGGGTGAGGGCAACTCGGTCACGGTGGCGTTGGCACTGAGCGCCGATCCTGAGCGGAGTGTGACGATCCTGCTGACTGCGGTTGGTCAGGATGGGGCCGATGGCGACGACTACTCGGTTCCGACCAGCGTGACGTTCGCTAGTGGTGAAACGGAGCAGACCGCCCCCTTCACTGCCACTCAGGACACTATTAACGATGACGGAGAGAGCGTGAAGCTGGGTTTTGGGACGCTGCCGACCGACGTAAGCGAGGGGAGCACAGCCGAGACAACGGTGAGCATCACGGACGATGACGTACCTGCGGTGAGTGTGAGCTTCGAGCAAGGCACCTACACGGTGGACGAGGGCAAGACAGTCACAGTGAAGGTCACTTTGAGCGCCGTTCCTGAGCGCACGGTCGCCATTCCGATCACCAAGACCGGCCAAGCCGGGGCATCCAACTCCGACTATTCCGGCGTTCCGACCAGCGTGACATTCGCTAGTGGTGAAACGGAGAAGGCGATTACCTTCTCCGCTGCCACCGACAACGACAACGACGACGGGGAGAGTGTGAAACTGACGTTCGGGACACTCCCAGCCGGCGTAACCGCAGGGAGCACTGCCGAGGCCACTGTCTCCATTATCGATGACCAGGAGGAAGCGGTGGAGCCCCCACCGGCGCCGCAGAACCTGTCGGTGACGGCGAACTCCGACGGCTCGATCACACTGACGTGGGATGCTCCCGATGATGACAGCGTCACCGGGTACCAAATCTTGCGGCGCCGGCCTGCCATGGGGGAGGATAACTTGATTGTCTACGTAGAGAACACCGGCAGTACCGCTACGTCCTTTATTGATAGAGACGTGACCGCCGGGACCCGCCACACCTACCGTGTGAAGGCGATCAACGAGGCCGGCCCGGGTCCTAGGTCTAACTACGACCGCGTTAATCCGTAACTCCCGGCTAAAACAGGGCTTGGAGCTCCCTTTTGACGCGACTGAGGCGGAAGCGCGCTAAGCCGGGATCCGGAACGCTATAAAGCCGATAGCCAAGACCAACTATGACGCGCCCAATTCTGCCGGCTACACCGGGTTGCCTCGCATAGCGACACTCCACTAACGGGACATAACAGAGGGCGTTATTATCAGAGCGCGCCGACTGTGGTGAGGCTTCGCTGAAATCCGATGCGAGACTAGCGACTGGGCCCTAGTTCTTAGCGGGAAGGCGCTATAGTGAATCAAGAGAGAGGCAAGACGGTTTGGCAGTGGATTCCCTCGCCACGCGCACCAGGTATGACGGGCTCTTACTCTTCAGCCTTTGCCATGCGATAGCCTACGCGCGGCACGGTGAAAATGTACTTGGGACTGATCACTTCGTCGCCCAGCTTGCGGCGGAGGTTCTTAACGGCCGTGCGCATGGGCCGGGCATCTCCGGCTCTGCCCAGGCTCCAGATCCGCTGCAGTAGCTGCTCGTGAGTCAATGCGATTCCGGCGTTAACCGACAACTCGACCAGCAGCCGATATTCAATGGCTGTCAGCTCCACCGGGCGTCCGGCGACGGCCACCTTTCGTGTGGCGTAGTCGATGGCAAGATCCCCTAGAACATAGGGCTTAGACGGCTCTGCCTGCTTGCGCCGGGCGGCTTTGACCCTCGCCACCAACTCCGAGGGTGAGAAGGGCTTGGCCATGTAATCGACGGCTCCCATTTCGAAGGCCCTGGCGATTACCTCATCCTGGCCGTACGCGGACAAGAAAATAACCGGAACGTCTTGGACGGCGAGGATGTCTTTCATCAGCTCGATGCCGTCGGTGCCCGGCAGCATCAGGTCGAGTAAAACCACTTGAGGTTCGTTGGCTTCTAAAAGGGATACCACCTCATCGGGGTCGCCGGTCACGATTGGCTCGTAGCCCGCCTTCGAAAGCGTGTCACGAACTTGCTTCAGCGTCCGGGGGTCGTCATCCACTGCAAGGACGCGCGTCTTTCCACTCTTCTTTATCCGCTGTGAATGGGTCGAGACCCGCGCGGCGGCTCCGCTCTTCGCGGCCTCATCGGGCAGCGGAATTGTGAACGTAAAACGGCTGCCCAGGCCCGGCCCGTCGCTCTCGGCCCAAATGCGGCCCCCGTGAGCCTCCACAATCCCCTTGCATATAGCCAATCCCAGGCCAAGATCGCGGCTACGTCCCTGGTCCTCGATGTTGGAAAACTTTCTGAATAGGTGAGGTAGGCGCTCGGCG
>JAKZUY010000069.1:0-5483 GCA_047516345.1 Dehalococcoidia bacterium
TCGACCGGCAGTCGGTGTTTCTAAACCGAAGGAGAATCTCAGATGAACCCTGTGATAATTGGACTGGGACTTTTGCTCACAGGAGTCATTGTGCTTTTAATTGGTGCATTTGGCTAATTCTCATGGATTCAATTCATTATCAGGATCTTAATCGCCGGTGCCGGGGCATTCGCGCTGGCAGCGGCGAAGATCAAAGATAGTGTGTTGGCACGTCTCCCCAAATCTTCTGGCGCATCAACTTCAGTCCACGACCGCCGACGATTGGCGCGGCCAGAGGACGTTGAGACAATCAACCCAGGACGCCCAAAGTTAGAGATGCCATCCCTTCGTTATAGAGAGACGGATGGAGGCTGGTGCGAACCCATGGAAGCCACTGCGTATACAGACACTCGGTAAAGCAAAGGATCGTAGTGATCGCAGGGAATCCACGCGTCGATGTGCTGCAATGAACGTGGCACAATATCTTGAATCAAGTTGGGTTACGGAATGGGAGTTGATTGTGAAATACGACCTAGTTATCGAGAAGGGGCCGGCCATAACGGCCGGCCCCTCTCGTTGCGAACTGTCTGGATTATCTAGAGGCCATCGAAGATTCTATCCGCTCAGCCTGAACGGCCAGTGAGGCGAATTCCGTGACGTCTGGGTCCTGAGGTATCAACCTCATCAGGCGGACCGCTTCTGCGGCTACGTTACTCAGGCTGCCTTCCTGTGCCCAATAACTCTCGCGCAGTATCTCGGCGTACTCCGCCACCACTGCGGACAACTGGAAGGTCGGGGACGCGTCCACGAAGCGAGACACCAACTCACTTCGCTGGATCGAGCCTTGGATCTCACTGACCTGGCCGCTGTCAGGGTCCTCGTAGCGAACGTGAACTGTCCCCACCGTGCCATCCGCGCCGTCGTGTAGCTTCATCTCGTACAACGCTGTGACGTTGTGGCCCGCGCCCACCTCGCCGGCATCGACCGTGTCGTCGCGGAACTGCTCGTCTTTGACGGCCCGGTTCTCGTACCCCAGCAGGCGGTAGCTGCGCACCACTTCCGGATTGAAATCCACTTGGATCTTGGTGTCCTTAGCGATGTTCTGGAGGGTGCCGACCAGGTTGTCGACGAATACGCGCCGTGCCTCGGTCAGGGTGTCGACGTAGTAGTACGCGCCATCCCCGTCGTTGGCGAGCTGCTCCATAAGAATGTCGTTGAAGTTTCCCATTCCGAAACCGACCGTGGTCAGCGATACCCCCTGGTCAACTTGCGACCTGATCTGCCTGAGAATGGAGTCCGCCCCGGTTCGGCCGACGTTGCCCACGCCGTCCGACAGTAGCATCACGCGGGTTATGCGTCCGGGCTGTACCCGTTCGGCAGCCATGCGGTATGCAAGGGTCAACCCTTCTTCCACAAAGGTGGACCCTCCCGGGCTCAGTCTGTCTATGGCTTGCATGATCGAGCTTTTCTCGCCGCCGTCAGTGGGTTCCAACAGGATCGAGCCGCGATCGCCGTAGATCACGATTCCGACCTCGTCGGTAGGTCGAAGTTCGTCGACCAGCAGCCTGAGGGACCTCTTCACCAGGCCCAGCCGGTCCTCGCGACCCATGGAACCGGAGACATCGATGGCGAAGACCAACGTAGCGTCCTGCCGTTCGTCTCGTGCGACTGTCTTGCCCTGCAATCCGACTCTCATCATCCAGTGTTTGTCACCCCCGAAAGGCGATGGAGAGCCTTCGACGTGTATCGCGAATGCACCATTGGCCGGCGGCTCGTAGTTTTGGTCGAAGTAGTTGACGAATTCCTCGACCCGCACCGAGTCGGGGTGGGGCAAATTACCGTCAAGCAAAAACCTTCGCGCCACCGTGTACGACGCGGTATCCACGTCTATTGCAAACGTGGAGAGGTGGTCGTCCTCGGTGTCGATGAACGGGTTAACGCCGTAATGCTGGAAGAACGTCAGGTCGTATGCGGCGTCGTTGACGGTCGAGCTTCCGCCTATTGTGTTGAAGCCTTCCTGAGCCGTCACGGGTTGGACTTGCGTCACAGTACTCCCCTCCACTAGTTTCTCCACCACCACCGTCTCGACGACCCTCTCGGTTCGGGTCACGGGTTTTTCCACAATCACCGTTTCCACCACCTTGACGGTCTGGCCCTCCACGATTTTTTCGACCAATACGGTCTCAACGACCGTCACGATGCGGACCGCCGGTTTTTCCACAATTACCGTCTCAACGACCTTCACTGTATGGGTCTTCGCTGGCGCAGCCGTCGCCGCAGTTACACCGATCTCCCTTGGCGCTTCGGTTGAATCAGGCACGCCCGGGACATATTCCTCACCACCAGCACAAGCTGCCAGGGCTATGACCAGCGCCGCAATCACGATTAGAACAGTAACTTTGCTATACATCTTTCGTTCCCCTTGTGTGACTATCTCCGCCTGGCAGTCGCCCCTTCGGCAGGGGTTTGCGTCACCCGGCGGCCGCGGTCAGCATCACACGGGACTATGTACAATCCGAGACGCATTGTTGTTTCACTCAATCGGTAAAGCGTTTCAAAGATGTAGCAATTGAAGACTTTTGCCGAACTCCTGACCGCCTACATGGACCGGACGGGAATCGGCGACGCTGAGCTTGCGCGTCGGATCCCGGTAAGCCGCCAGACCCTCGTCCGCTGGAAGGAGGGCGCGACCACCCGGCCTCGACACCGGGACGATGTCACCCGATGCTCCGAACTGCTTCGCCTGACGGATGAAGAGAAGGACGAATTCCTCCTGGCTGCCGGGTTCTCTCCGGAAACCGCCCCGCCCCCTGGGGAACCTCCCCATCATGAACACACAACGGAAATTCCGGACGCTCCATCCGTTGGCCAGGTGCCCGGTTTCTTTCTCAGGCATCGGCGAATTCTGATTGCCGGATTGGCGGTGTCTTTGCTGATAACCGCAATCGTCGTCACGGGTTTGGCGCTGTGGCTACGGGACAAAACCGTCTACCCCACCGCCACCGATGGCGAGTCGCTGATCGTGTTGGCACCTTTCGTCAACTACACCTCCGGCGGACATGGGTTTAACGTAGTTGGGCGACTCAGATCTGCTATAGACAGTGAGGTCCGCGAGGCTGGCCTCACAGCCGTTCGGACAGTCGAATGGCCCAGAGAGATCGACAGTGAGCAAGCCGCCGAGGACGCGGCAAAGCGGTCTGACGCGGCGTTGGTGATCTGGGGTGAATACGACAGCGGGCGCGCCATTGCCAGGTTCACGGCCCCGCAGCGTCGCTCGACGTCACGGGCTCAACAGGTCGTCGACATTGCCTCAACTCCAGTGGAGCTTCCTACTACGATCAACATTGGACTGACCGGCGAAGTTCGCCATGTAGCGCTGGTGACCTTAGGCCAGCTTTACCTGGAGCAGAACGAATTTGACAGGGCCAAGACAGTTCTGATCCTGGCATCGGACCCGATGCCCTCGGAGCCTGCGGCCGTGGCGAACCTCCGGTTCCTCCTTGGAAGCGCCTACCTGGGCGGGAATCACGTCGACTTTGACGAGGCGATCCGCCTGTTTACGCAGGTCCTCGAAGTCCAGCCCCGAGCCGTTGAAGCCCTAAACAGCCGGGGCCTCGCTTACATGAACCGCGGCAGAGCTGGAGATATGGATCTGGCCGTCGCCGATCTGACGCAGGCGATGACGATCAGACCCGAACGTGCGGAGACTCACCTGAACCTCGCAGCCGCGTATATGGCGCGGGGTTCCAGCGGGGACATAGACCGTGCCTTTGCCAGCCTAAACGAAGCGTTGGCGATCAAACCCGACTACGCTGGCGCCTACGTCAACCGGGCCAGGGTACACATGGCAAGACGCGAGCCGGGCGGTCTCGATCTCGCATTCGACGATCTTGAGAAGGCCCTTGAGATCACACCCGAGTTGGCTCCTGCACACCTCAATCGCGGGATCGCCTATCTTGCCCGTGGTACCACAGGCGATTTGCAGCTGGCCATAGAGGAGTTCAGCCGTGCCATAGAGTTTTCTTCCGACCCGGCAGTGGCGCACTTTAACCGCGGCTTGGTCTACTCGGAACTGGGGGACCTGAGCAGTTCTCTGGAGGACCTCCGCCGTGCTCAGCAACTGGGCCCAAATGAACCGGCATACAACAGAGCCCTCTGCTGGCAGTTGGCCGTGGCGGGAACCCCGGAAGAAGCACTACCCTACTGTGATCGAGCTGTTGCGCAGGACCCACAGGGTCTGGCCAGGAACAGCAGAGGCCTTGTAAACGCTCTGCTGGGGCGGCCGGAGCATGCAATTGCAGACTTCGAAGCGTTTCTAGCCTGGGTGGATGCGTCCACCAAAGATAGCTGCGGAAGTCACTATCGCAGCAGCCGGACATCGTGGATTGAGGCTTTGAAGGCGGGAGACGACCTCTTCGACTATTCGACTCTCCACGAGCTGCGCGTCAAACCGGCTGTGCCGGGCGGCGACCCCTGTTAACAGACGGCGCTCCCGCGTTGTCCTACGCTGCTCCTTCGGCAATCGGTCCACGTGCGCCGGACAGTTGCCGAATCCCCCGCCGCAGCATTTTCCGAAGTTCCGGTCTGGCAAGGAGCCGCAGCGCTTCCTTCCCATCGGTCCAGCACCGAACGCGCATGTCTTCTTGCCAGACGTCGTCGATGCGCTCAACTTCCATAAGCATGACCGTGACGTCCAGAATAGCGCCCCATTTTGAATCTACGTACCGGCCCAGCGGGGGAACGATGACCCTCCCATAGAGGCCCGCTTCCTCGAATGCTTCCTTCAACGCTGTTTCCTGCACGCTCTCATCGCCATCGACGCAACCCTTGGGAAAGATCCATCGTCGTTTGTTGAGCGACGTGATCAGGCAAAACATGGTGCCGCTGCGCAGTCGGCGAAACGGAATGACGCACGCCTGGCGAATACGCTCAGGTTTGGGCGGTCTGCCTTTGCTCATCCTCTTCAGGTCCTGAGCTCTTACCTTAAGGTGGCGGGAATCGACCGGTTCTCTCAAGCTCGCGATGACCGCCTTTCGCCCACCCTCACGGTCGAACCTGTTCCAGGCTTGGGGAAGGTCGGCGCCCCGGATTGCCGCTTGACGGTTTTGGCCGCTGATCAGGTGGCCACTGGCGATGGACCGGTCACGTTTGCGAGTTCGCTTTGGGACGCTCTCGACGTATTGGCGAAGCTGTTGCGTAGCGACGGACGCGTCCTGGAACTCACCCAGCACATCCTGAAGCTTCCTTAACTTCTTAATTTCAGGTTTGAGTGTCTCCCCATAGATCGGGTAATAGAACTCGAACAGGTAGCGCAACCGTTTGCATTGAATCCTCAACGCGTGGAGCGACTCGCTGGAAGAGCCCGGAGTAATCGCGCGGCCATGGCGAAATACGACCTCGTAGCGTTTAACAATAAGTTGCTGGGCTGCAAATCCAATATTGACGGCGCCAAACGTCTTCATGGCCCTCCGCGACGGGCCGCGCCCAAGGAATCGGGCGAAGCG
>JAKZUY010000070.1:0-2500 GCA_047516345.1 Dehalococcoidia bacterium
GACTGACTGGCGAGTGATCATGAGACTTTCTTCACGTGTTGTTGAGATGAACGATGCGTTCGAAGCCATCGAGGCGTTTTACGAGCGCGGGTGGAGCGACGGGCTGCCGATCGTGCCTCCGACGGAGAAAGCGGTCGACAGGTTCCTGCAAGCCGCGGACATGGCGCCCGGCCACGTGCTCGGTACGGAGCCGGTGAAGGGGGGAGTCGCAACCGCCGAAAAGGTTGCGATCAACTCGATAATGGCCGGTTGCCGGCCCGAGTACATGCCGGTGGTCGCGGCGGCTGTAGAGGCAATCACCGCCGATGAGTTCAACCTGCACGCCATCACAGCCAGCACCATGGGCGCCAGCATTCTGGCGCTGGTCAGCGGCCCGGCGGCCATGGCACTTGGAGTCAATTCAGGCATATCCGCCTTCGGACCGGGGCACCGGGCAAACGCGACGATCGGACGCGCTCTCCGGCTCATAGTGATCAATCTATTCGGCTCGCGGTCGGGCGAGATCGACAAGGCGACTCTCGGCCATCCGGGCAAGTACACGTGGTGCTTCGGCGAGTTGGCGGATCGGTCTCCATGGACGCCGATTCATGCCGAAAGGGGAGTGCCAGCCGACCACAGCGCAATAACGGTGTTACCAGCCCTCAGCGCGATGCAGGTTGGCGAGCACGAGGCGAACACGCCTGAGGGCATCCTCGACGCATTCGTAGACGCCCTTTGGGCCACCGCGCCCAGGATGAGCGAAGTGCTGATAGTGTTGTGCCCGGAACATATGGCATACGTAAAAGACGCCGGATGGACCAAGTCCCGCGTTGGCGAGTATCTTTACGATGTTACGCAACGCCCGGTCTCGGACTGGTCGCGTCGCGCGTCGAGGTCCGACAATGGCGGGAACGGCTCGCTAGTCAGCGCGCTTGAACGGCCGGAGTCGGCCATTGTGACGGTGGCAGGCGGAGACGGCGGCGGATGGAGCGCGGTGATCCCGACGTGGTCGCACGGCCACAATGCGAAAGTGGTTACCAGACCGATTAACACGACTGTATTGAACGCACAGCAACAGTAAGGGGGTACTACCCGATGACAAACCACGAAACTTTACGCGTGCTGGACCCGACATTCGTCCCTGCGGTCGTGTCCCCGGGCATGGCAGACAGACCGCGGGACCTGAACGGCAAGACGGTGGGCCTGCTGGCCAACCACAAGCTGAACGCCGAGGAACTGCTCGAAGCCATACACGAGGTCCTCACGGATAGCTTTACGCTGGCGCCTGCGCACAGGGTCAACAAGGGCAACGCAAGCCGGCCGGCTGATCCGGACCTGCTTGATGAGATCGCAGCCGCCGTGGACGTCGTGATCACTGCAAACGGAGACTGAGGGAGTTGCTCATCGTGCAGTCTGCACGACTCCATCGAACTCGAAAAGCGGGGCGTACCCGCTGTGGCCATCTGCACAGAGCCGTTTGAGACCAGCGCCCGCGCCATGGCAAATCTGGGCGGCATGCCTGACTACCCGTTCGCGGTCGTTGAGCACCCGATAGGAAGCCTCACACCGGAACAACTGCATCAACGGGCCATAGAGGCAGCGCCTCAGGTGATAAGGACACTGCTCGCCCGCTCGGGATAAGGGGCGGAACCAGCGGTTCTACTAGGTTCGAAACAGGCTCAGGAACCGGTCCTGATACTCATCGAACAGGTCCCATCGCTTAAGTTCCCGCAGCACCTCGGCTGGTTCGATCCTGCCCTGCCTCGCACCTTCGATCATTCGCTCGACGCGACGGCGGGCATCTGTCGGCACGCCGCCGGCCATGTCCATCATACCGGCAGAACGCATTTGCGCCACGTTCTTGCGAGCCGAGCCATTGGTCAATTCGTAGATGAACTTGATCAGCGAAACGTCCCACAATTCGTCGATGCCGATAATGACAGCTTCCAGCCCGCTTTCCCTCGCGTCCAGATCGCGGGAAATCCGCCCTGCTACTTCCTCGACGCTGCCCGACACAATGTCCATCCCACCCGGTTCGTTCTTGTACGAATAGAGGAGGCCCGGTGAATCCGGTCCCCGGGACTGTGAGAGGTGCTCCAGAAACTCCCTTGCCCCGGCGCTGAACGACTCGGTCTTGAGCAGGTAGTAGGGAGTCACCACCTGCGGCCGTTCCGCCTTTACCACTCCCCCGCGGACCACCGTTTCGACGGTCTGGGCAGGGTTCACCTCCCGAAAAGCAGGCTCAGTGACGAGATGGTACCGGACCGTGGTCACACCGAACGTATCAAGCGACTGCCGCGGCGGACGGACAACTCGGGTGCGCTCGAGAACCATGTCGAATCGGGGGTCTTGTCTTCGCTCATTCACAGCATGAATATTAACGGCTTTAGGGATCGAATACACAAGTGGCGCGGCGTTGATAGCCGGTCGTCTTAGCCGGATGCCGTCTGTCAGACCTGCGGCGGAAATGCTGAATTGTCGTACCGCTCCGGCATATTGGAGCATGCGGTGCGAAGCGTAT
>JAKZUY010000071.1:0-5957 GCA_047516345.1 Dehalococcoidia bacterium
TAAAGGAAAAGCGGCGAGTAGTTCACTCACTATGCGACCGACTACGGCGCAGATTCGGCGTGACCGTGGCCGAAGTTGGCGGTCAGGACACCTGGCAGGTCGCAGAGATCGGCCTGTGCGCCGTGAGCGGCAGCGCCACGATGGCGGCCGAACTGATGGACAGGGCCGTAGAGTTTGCCGAGTCCACGTTGATGGAAGCCGTTGTCACGAGTCGCGAGGACGATCTCTTCGACTACTGACCGGGCGCGGGGCTCAATTGCGCTCTTACCCCTTTTTATCGGTTTTGATTAAAAGGGCGCCGATTTCCGCCGAGCCCGTCAAAACAGAGTCTTCCGGGTCGAATGCCGCCGCGATTCGCAACGGCAAACAAAAACCCCGGAACCGCTGGCTCCGGGGTCGCAATTCCGATTCGCTCGGCCCGTTAGGCCGCAGTCGAGTACTGTTCTTTCAAAGCCAACGCCCGCTTCGCGTCCTCAGGCGTTTCAATTGTGTTGGCACATTGGAGGCACTGTAGGTAAACGCCACCGATACCGTTGACCAGCGCTACGTCGCCCCTGCACTTGATGCAAGCCTTCAGGTAAATCATCTTCATTTCCTGTTCCTGTTCGCCCCTTGAGGGCCGATTCTACCTTTCCGATTGCCGCACACTGGTGTCCCGGTCATTGCTGAAACCGTGTCTTCGACACCTGGCGGATTTGTGATGAAGGCATAATACAACGATTTCGGGTGCTTGTCACGGGATTAACCCTGAATTCGTAATATTCAGGGTCGTTGATCCGCACGAGGCCCGTCCCAAGGCACGAATCCGTAAGTTTAGTTGACATGGCCCGTATCAATGTGAGTATACTCTTCGTATAAGCGTTTGTCCCGCCTTGGACTTTAATACGGCCAAAGAAACGAAATGGATTTGAACCAGGACAATCAAGAGCTCCGATCGCGAACTTCCCCCGGGAGATTTGCCGTCGGCAAAGGATGGATGAGGTCGGAAGCATTCGACCGTCTATTACGAGAAGTGCTCACCTCAAGCGGTGATATCATCGATACTCGTAGCGAAACATCACCGGCTCCGACGCATTACGCATCGCCTGGGCGTCCGCCCGCGGAACGTCGCCCCATGCGCATCTCCGGCGTCTACATTATTAGCGTGGCCGCCCGTATGGCCGACATGCATCCACAGACGTTGCGGAAGTACGAAAGGGCCGGCCTCATCAGCCCTGCAAGGACCGGAGGGGCACTCCGCCTGTATTCCGACAACGACGTAAGGCGACTCCGCATAATTCGACGGCTGGTCGGCGAGTTGGGCCTCAACGTGGCAGGGGTCGGCGTTGTCCTCGAAATAGTTCGGCGCCTGCAGGAAGTTATGGATGTCCTCGAAGGAAGCCCTGACCTGGCCGACTCACACTCCGCGCGCGTCGCGGCCGCCGAGTTAAAGACGATTTTTAACTACCTTGGTACCAGCGACGATCAGGCAACCCGAAAGGAATAAGGCAGTTATCGTGATCACGGATGGTGAACGAATCGACGACGCCCAGGGTGATTGTGGATCAAGCGGTGCCGCCGCTTCCGATCAACAATCGGAGGCGTCCGGTGCCGCTGAAAATGAAAACAGAGATGAAATTCTCGAAGAAGCCTTGCGCGAAAAAGAGCAGTTCAAAAGGCTGGCTCAGCGCGCCCAGGCCGACCTGATCAACTACAGGCAGCGCGCCTCAGCCGAGCAGCAAGAATCCGAACAGCGCGCCATCAGGCGGTTCGCCAACAGGATCATGGACGTCACGGACCTGTTCGACGCAGCTCTTTCGGATTCCGCCACGGCCGGTGTCGAATCGAAATGGCTCGAAGGGGTCGACGGAATCCGCCGCAACCTCGATTCGGCGTTGGCTTCGCAGGGGTTCGAGCGCTTCGAAAGTCAAGGCGAGCAGTTCGATCCCAGGCGCCACGAGGCGCTTATCAGCACGCCGACTGCTGACTTCAAGCCCGGCCAGGTCATCAAAGAGTTAAGGCCCGGATACATGCACAACGGAGATGTCGTAAGACCTGCACAAGTGGAAATCGCCGCAGAAGCAGAATATCCCAACAAAGACAACTAATCATTTGGCAACCGACAGTCGGCCGTTACGAACGGCCGCCCAGGAGAATCTGAACTGAGATGGCGAAAGTTATCGGAATCGATCTCGGCACAACCAATTCGGCAATGGCCGTAATGGAGGCCGGGGAACCCCGCATTATCGAAAACCAGGAAGGACGCCGGACCACGCCAAGCGTGGTTGGCGTCAACCCAAAGACCGACGAGAGGTTCGTTGGCGAACTGGCCCGCCGCCAGGCAATTACCAATCCGGACAACACCGTCTACTCGACCAAGCGCTTTATCGGCCGCAGGTTTGATGAACCGACGGTTCAGGAAGACATCAGCAGGATGTCTTTCAGGATCGGCTCTAACGACGACGGCAGCGTTAGCATCGAGTTGTCCGGCAAAAGGCACAAGCCCGCGGAAATTTCGTCGATGGTGCTCAGGAAGCTCAAGGACGACGCCGAGGCCAAACTCGGGGACACCGTCTCCCAGGCCGTCATTACCGTCCCTGCCTACTTCAATGACGGCCAGCGCGAGGCCACAAAGATAGCCGGGCAGATAGCCGGCCTGGACGTCCTGCGCATCATTAACGAGCCGACCGCTGCGGCGCTCGCATATGGCCTCGACAAGAAGGGCGACAGCACGATCGCCGTGTATGACCTCGGCGGCGGGACCTTCGACATCACCATCCTGCAATTGGGGGAGGGTGTCTTTGAGGTCAAGTCGACTAACGGAGACACCCACCTCGGCGGCGATGACTTCGACCTGCGGATCGTCGATTACCTGGCCGACGTATTCAAGAGTGAAAACCTGATCGATCTGCGCACAGACCCGTCCGCCCATCAGCGGCTGAGGGTCGAGGCGGAGCGAGCAAAAATCGAGCTCTCATCGGTGGCGCAAACGGAGATTAACTTGCCGTTCATCACCGCCGACGCGAGCGGTCCCAAACACCTTCAGATGAACCTCACGAGGGCGAAGCTTGAAGAATTGACGGCCGATCTCGTGAACAAGACGGTGGGACCTTGTCAACAGGCGATCAGGGACTCGGGCCTACGGCAAGCCGACATCGACGAAATCGTCCTCGTCGGAGGCATGACTCGCATGCCGTCCGTGGCCGAAAAGGTAGCAGCCATCTTCGGCAAAGAGCCCAACACCACGATCAACCCGGACGAGGTCGTCGCAGTAGGGGCTGCCATTCAGGCGGGCGTGCTGCAAGGTGAGGTCAAAGATGTTTTGCTCCTCGACGTCACGCCCCTCACGTTGGGCATCGAGACTCTCGGCGGTGTGCGGACCGTGCTCATTCCGCGTAATACCACTATCCCGACCTCAAAGACGGAGACCTTCACCACCGCGGCCGACAACCAGAACAGCGTAGAGATCCACGTGGCCCAGGGCGAAAGAGAAATGGCCGCCGACAACGTGTCCATTGGCCGATTCATGCTCGACGGCATACTGCCGGCGCCCCGCGGCATGCCGCAGATCGAGGTGACGTTCGACATCGACGCAGACGGCATCCTCACCGTTTCTGCCCGGGACAAGGCCACGAACAAGGAACAGCACATCACAATCACCGGCCGCTCCGGTATGGACCAAAACGAAGTCGAGCGGCTTGTTCGGGAAGCCGAGGAGCATTCTCGGGAAGACAAGGCAAGACGGGAAAACATCGAGACCCGCAACGGCGCCGAAAGCGCCGCCTACCAGGCCGAGAAACTGGTCAAGGACCACGAAGACAAGATCTCCGCGGAACTCAAGGCCGACATAGAGGCCAACATTAAAACGGTGCGCGATCTTCTCAGCGACGAAAACGCCGAAACGAGTGCCATCGCCAGTGCGGTGACAGCATTGCAAACGTCGTTGCAGAACGTCGGACAGGCTGTCTATGCGGCCGAGCAGCAAGCCGCGGCACAGGGTGAAGCCGGCGAAGGCCCCGCCGCCAGCGAAACGTCTGCCGACCAAGACGGGGACGACACGGTCGAGGGCCGGTTCCGGGAAGTCTGAACGGACATCTCCACTGGCCGATTGCCCTGGCCGCGGTGGTTCCCCGATCGGGATCGGGGATGACGGGTGATGGCATGGGCCGGGGAACCGCCCATTCAGTCTTTACCGTGAAAACGGGGACCGTCGCAACATACCGTGGGGTGTCTCTTGTGGACGCCCGTCGGGGTTGGGGCATGGGAACCACCGCTTATGTCATTTGCGCGTTGCCCGCGCCCCTCCCGTCTCTTCCGCGAATCACTGTGGCCTTGCGAAGGCCTCATATGGGAATGAAAATGGCGGCTGTCTGCCACGGTAAGGGATAGTGGCGGGTTTGAAACCCGCCACTGCGGCACTACACGCTTGTGGCCACGTAGAAGAGCTTCTGTTCGTTGTGCTCCAGTTCGTGCACCTTGACGTGCGCGAACCCCGCCTCCCTCAACATCTTGACCGCCATTTCCTGCCCCCACATCGTCCCCAGGCCCATTCCTCCTTGCGCCAATGAAACGGTCATGCAGTGCAGCGTCGAATACGTGTACAGCGTAGGAGCGAGCGGACGGGCGAGATTACGGTGCAGATCGCTTGAACCCGCTATGTCCTGCATCAGGTACAGACCATCCCGGCGGAGCGCCGCCGCGACGCAATTGAGGACAGTCTGCGGATCGGCCTGATCGTGGATTGCGTCGAACGTCAGAGCCAGATCGTACGAATCACGCTCCGCAATACGAGCCGCGTCCTGCACGTCAAACCGCACGTTCACAAGTCCGTTTGCCGAAGCCTCGCGGCGGCCTGTGGCGATAGCTTCGTGGGAAATGTCGTAGCCGGTAAACCGGCTCTGAGGAAATCGTTCCGCCAGCAGGTTGAGCGCGCGTCCGCTGCCGCAGCCCACCTCCAGCACGTCAATGCCATGTTCCAGCCGTCGGATCATTCCGGGAGCGATCGGGAGAATCTTGTCCACCAGGGGAGGCAGAACAGACTGAGCGCTGTCCTCTGCAACCACCTCATGAATCCTCGGAAACTCGTCGTATGAAACCCCGCCGCCATTCCTGAAGCACTCGATGATCCGGTCCTCGACGCTGGCAAATATGCTGACGTATTGCGCAGCCACAGCCGCGTTCTCGCGTTCAGCGTTACGTGTGAGTAGAGCGGCGTGCTCTGGCGGAAGCGAATACGTGGCGCAGGCCGGTTCATACTCGATAAAACCGCCCGTCGTCATGGCTGCCAGCCACTCCCGCACATATCGCTCGTCAAGCCGGGCAGCGTCGGCGATACCCTGGCTCGTCGTAGGCGGTAACTCTGACATGGTGTCGAACAGACCGGTCCGGTGACCTATCGACGTCAAGATTGCGAGCGATGCGCCGTTCATCATGTCGACCAGCCTGTCGCCGAACTGCTTAACTCGAGACTCTGAAAAAGATCGTTGGGCCATGTTGCGCCTCACTTTCCCTGTGATGAAATCGCACTACCCACGCGCCCGGCGCGCCGAACAACCATGAGGCGGCGGACCCGCGGCTCCCAATATGAACAGCCGAGACCTGACCGCGGAACGGCAATATTCAGCTGGGGCGCGTTAGCCCTGAACCCGGGGGCCGCCGGGGTACGATCCACCGGCGTTCATCGCAAGGTTTCCGCCGTCCATGGGGATAATCGCCCCAGTTACGAACGAAGCAGCATCCGACGCCAGGAAAATGGCCACTCCCTTTATTTCTTCGGATCGGCCCAATCGCCCCATGGGAATGCCGCCGACAAACACGTCTCGCAGTGGCGGATTGCTAGCCATTCGGTCCGCAAGCCCGGCGTTCAGCACCTGCGCGGGCAGGATCGCGTTTACACGCACACCCCGCCCGGACCACTCCGTGCTCAATTCACGTGTCATCTGAATCACGGAAGCCATCGCCATACCGTACGCCGTGTG
>JAKZUY010000072.1:0-4621 GCA_047516345.1 Dehalococcoidia bacterium
TGTTTACGGAGCTTGCCACGGCGAAGTACCAGGAGCGGAACATCGACTGGGTCAACATGGGTATCGGAGGTAATCGAACTACCCACTTGAAGGAGCGCTGGCAGACCGACATGATCGATCACCGACCGGATCGTCTGTCGATAAAGATCGGAATCAACGATCTGAACAGTTTCCGGCGAGGCGACCCCGACGGCGTCCCGCCCGACCAGTACAAGCGGAACTACGATGAGATACTGATCTCCTCGCGTCAGGCCCTGGGCGAAATTCCGATCCTACTCATAACTCCGTTCTACATCTCGACGGACCGGGACGACGAGGTCGAGGGCGCCGTGCTCGGCATGATTCCCGAGTACATCAACGTCGTCGAAGAGATGAGCGCCAAACACGGCACGCTGCTCCTCAACCTTCACGACGTGTTTCAGGAGCAGTTGACGTATCGGCCACCAAGTACGTTCTGTCCCGAGCCAGTCCACCCAAATCACACCGGGCACATGGTTATCGCCAACGCACTAATGGATTTCCTCAGTCGATAAGCACGTCTAGCCCCTGACGAAGCCGTCAGGGCAGGGCGGCGGGGTATGGAGTTTGGTGGCCGTCAGGCTCTTCGAACCCTTGGCCGATTCAGCAGTGGGGCGTGGGTAAAAGCGCCCGGCGACGGCGGAAAGGGGAAGAGGTGGGTTTCCAACCCATCGCGAAACAGGTACGGCACGCCACGGGGGCACTGTCTATTTTCTTGGCGATGGCGCGACTTTTGGGATTGATTCTTAACGCGAGGCCTCGTTGACGGAATGGCTTCGCGACTCACAATCAGCGGCCTGGATTCGTCCCTGCGATCGGAATTGTAGATGTCCACGAATTCGTGGACATCTGCAAGAATGACAATCTCTTCTGCGCGTATGGTCTCGCCGCAGGTTAACACCCGCGTCAGTGGGAACTAATTGAGCGAAATCTCACGTCCAAGGCCATATATGAAGACGATTTAGATTCGCGTCTAGTCTCCGCCGGCGCAGCTGGGACGACCGGCTGCACCGGCGTCTCCCGACGTCCGTGCGAGATGGTCCTGCCGATTCATGAGGCGCCTGCCGCCTTATTGTGTGTGATGGTGCGAATCGCCCAGGGTTCGAGGTCTGGAGGTATGGGCAAGGTGGACGACGGCGCGTTCGGCCCGGGGGGATCATTCCCCAACGTGCTCCAGGTGGTGGGCGACTGGCTGCCTATGGCACACCCCTACGATCAGCTCACGTTCCTCTGGCTGGGCGGGATCTGGGGAGTGGAACGAACATCGGCGCGCCCAACTGGGTCTCCTTCGCCTACCCCGGAGCAATAGCGGCGGTCTGCGCCGCCGTCGGGGTGCGACTGTTCCGGTGGGACTAAGCTGACGCTGAGTAGTTATCGCGTTCTGCGGTCACAGCGTCACAACGTGAAAGGTTCTGATTTCGTCTGAGGGTGGTGGGCTTAAGTGGGCCGCTGTGCGAACTTTTCGGTGGGTAGTCGCAACATAGACGACACAACTAACATGTCTCTGTCGACAACTCTGGGGAGCTCTGGATCAGAGCCTCACATACCAACCCGAAATCTATGAACGACCAGGAGGAAGACGATGGCGACTCGCACTCCCACAATTGACTCACAAGTACATGCCTACGAGCGTAACCGCCCTGAGCGTCCCTGGAGTGGATTCTTGCAGGGTCCTGATGAGGTCACTGGCGACGACATGGTGGCAGCGATGGACGCAGTCGGCGTCGACGGTGCTCTGTTGGTTTCGCCATTCTCTATGTATCGCTACGATGCCAGCTACGCACTCGACGTATACGCGAAACATCCGGGCAGATTCGGCCTGATCAAGCCATTCGATCCGGAGTCTGAGTCGACCGCCGGTGAGATGGCGGAGTGGACCGGTCTGCCTGGTGTGGTCGGCGCCCGCATCATGCTTGCGTACCAGCCATTCGAAGCAGACGACCCGGGTCTCAATCGCATACTCGCTGCCGGCGCCCATGCCGACGTTCCGGTGAATGTCATGTGTTCGGGCAAGCTGCCCCTCTTGCGTGAGCTGGCTCGCCGCCACCCGGAAACCCAGGTGGTGATCGATCATGTGGGTCTGGTCCAGCCCTTCGAGCCACCTCCCCCGCCGGAACCCTTTGCCGACCTGGACCACGTGATTTCGCTGGCAGAATTCGACAACGTAGCCATCAAGATTTCCGGGGCCTGTACGCTGTCCCATCAGCCATTTCCGTACCAGGACATCTGGGAGCCTCTGAGCAAGGTATTCGACGCGTTCGGCTTTGATCGATGCATGTGGGGCACCGACTGGACCCGGGCAGTGAAGCTGTTGACCTACGATCAGGGCGTCGAGGCATTCCGGGTTACCGACCAGCTCTCGGATACGGAGCGTGCCGCACTTATGGGCGGAACGCTTGCGAGGATTTACAACTGGTCGCCCGGGATGGGTGCGTAGATTGATACCAGGGTGGAGGCGCCGAGGAGATCGGTCTTTGCGGCCCGGGTTCTAACTACAGTACCCGCAGGCACCCGTAAATGGTGGCCCGAAGCGTACTGCACTGCGAACTTTTCGCTGGGAGGTTTCGATATGGGGAGCAGGTCGGGAGCCCCCGGCTTTGCCTAGGAGCCTCCGGCCCGCCAAGGTTGGAGGCGGCTCCCCAACCATTTCATCGGGGGCGGCCACGCCACACCCCACCAGCGGGCACGAGGGCAGTGCAGTCCCCACTATCGCCGCTGCGCTCCGCGAAGACAAGGCCGGTTGTAACCCGAGAAAATTGCAAAGGTTCCCGCAGGGACACGGTGAACGTGCTCGAACCGGACTGTTTTTTTTAACCCTTCGTCCACCATCCAGTCGATGGCGGTTCGGAATGCGATACGCAGTGGTGAATCGTCGCAACAAAGCAGGGACTTCAACGTTCGTACCGCATCACGCTTCGCGCCATCTTCATCATCGAATACATCAGAGCTGACGAACAATGTTTCTGACTTCGGCCATTCGCCTTCCTGCTGACCTATGAATCGGGTTATCTCCCAAGCAATGCCGACCTTAGGCTCGTACTGCCTTGGGACAAGACGACTAGACGTTCGCAATTGAACACGATATTCGGGGGTTTGCTCCGCGTCCATAATAATGGTGTTCCTCCTTAAATTGAGACTTTATTAAACCTCGCCAACGGTCATCGCAAAGCGATTGTTGCAATTGTCTCTAACCCGACTCTGACGCGGGTCGTCACGACGGCGACTACATTCGGTAGTTGCGCCATAGCTCGGACAGGTACCGGCGTCTCAGGCCGTCCGCGTTGTCGCCAAGCCAGTCGGTCAACCTCGTAGTGCCGGTCGGCCGTTCGGCGGATGTGAGCAACCCAGCCATCAGGCCGTCAACCTTGTCGCCGGTGAGCACCACGTCGCGCATCAGCAGGCCCACCAGTCCGGTCAAGGCGAGGCCCACCGATGGGGGCGTGTGCAGAATTCTGCTTCGCACGCCCATTGAGGAGGCCAGCAGACGCAGCAGAGCCTCGAAGGAGAAGGTGTCCGGCCGTCGGTCGGCGACGGAGTTCCCGCTCTGAGAGCCAGCCTCCACCGCCTGGACCGCAAGGTCTTCGACGTAGACGGGTTGGACCGTATAATTGCCGTTCCCGTAGACGAGGAAGACAGGAAAGCGCCGCAGCGCCCAAGCCATGTTGTTGAGAAGCAGGTCGCCGACCCCGAAGACCAGCGTCGGCCTGATGATTGCATGGGGGACTCCGAGGCCACGGTTCGTACCGCCTCTCGACCTGGCGAAGCGTGGCGCTCTTTTCGGGGGACAAAGCAGCGAGGCAGTCGTCGATGCTCTCCACCGCAGCGCCTTTCGGCTGACGCGTTCGGCCTGACGTAGTCCTGTTCACCGATGGTGTTCGCCCGATAGTCATGGACGCAGAAGCGTCCTCTCCCCTCGCAGCTATAGGAAAGTACTGGTGGATTTCGCCCAGCGCAGGAATCTGAGCCAGCATGGCCACCCGGGTTCTCTCGCAGAGCCTAGTTTTACTAGCCGGGCCATTGTGGTTGAAGCGGCGGCGGACATGTTTGCGCCTTACGGTGCAGGCTCGGCCCTCGGTCACATCTCCAGAACGAGCCGCAGAGTAAAGGTTCTTGATTTAGTCCAGATTGGTGGGTCTCCACGCACTGTAATGCGAACATTTCGGTTCGTTGTATCAATTTGAATAAGTGCAAGTCTGTCGGGCGACGCCGACTAGATCCGACGACCCTGTAGACCACCAAGACATCGCCAGCGCGGGTCAGTCACATTTGCGCTGCGATTCCGAAGTTGGAGGATGTGTTCGCAGGCCGATGCGAAACGAAATTGAGCAGACATTTCGCGCGGGTCTGGGCTGCGTAAGAGATTCAACAGGTTCCTAGTCACCTGAGAAGTGCCGCACGAGGCATTCGTTGGCTGGCCACGCCCATAGGCATGTGGGGAAGGACTCCAAGAGTTCCAGACTGTAGTCAGTCTTGGAGAAACTCTTGCTCTTCTGAAATGGGATGATTAGCCAGCAACCTATGGGCTACGTGGAGAAGTAGAGCCTGATGACTCCTATCGCCTCTTGCCTATTGATAACGTCTTTAAAGTAATCAACAATGGCCG
>JAKZUY010000073.1:0-8128 GCA_047516345.1 Dehalococcoidia bacterium
CCCTTGCTTCGAGCTTCACGCACCGTTCCCGGGTTGTAGATGCCCGTCGGCACCTTCGGATCGCCGCCCCAATCTCTGGTCGTGTATTCGAATTCGAAGACCTCGACGCGCGTAACGCGGAGTTTGTCGATCATGGGTAACGCCTCACCAACTGGATGTGCGAATTTGCGGGACAGCAGTTTCGCCGTAATGTCGAACGATTAGCATCCCCGACCCGGTCTGTCAACGGAACACAACGTTGATTCGACTCTGCGACCCCCAATTGGCGACGATTACAGTGTGCAGGAGTGGAATCAACTACCGTTTACGTTCAAGGACGGAGTCGTTCGCCCCCGTACTGGCCGTTGCCTGTACGGGGGGAGGGACTATTGAAAACGCACCGGACAGCCGTGGTACCTGCTCACGCATTCCCGTTTGGGCGAGGACGTGCCGGTGGGGCTGGCGGGTCCGGGTCGGTGGACAGCCTTATTTTCGTCTCATCCGAAGGAGGATCGTCGGGGGGGTCCGGCGAGAGTATTGGATATGCAGGGGGTGGAGTTACCCGAGACGAGGCCGGGCCACTGAAGATACTGCTCGCCATGTCGCGGACGCGGCGGCTGCGGTTCGCGAGGTAGATTATGCCTATCGCCACCAGTGCCACAGGGCTCAAGATTCCTGCCCAGATGATCACGGTCATCGCCACTTTGGCAATCGCCGACAGGGTCCGCACAGCCGACTTGACGGTGCCTGTGACGTTCCAACCTGCGACGAAGAAACTCTCCGCCGCAGTAACCCGCACAGCAAAAGAATCGGAGCCCGAAACCGGTCCCGCGTCGCTAATGGCGTTGATGGTCAGGGTGGCCGTGTATTCCGTGGGTCGGTAGTCCGCGAAAACGTGGGTAAGCTCCACCCGACCCGCGTTCTCCTCCGGTTTGCCCGTTTCTGTCGGCGACCCGTCACCAAAGTCCCACTGGTACTGGTAGTCCCACAACTCGTCGTGCCGGGTGAACGAGGCGCTGTAGTCCACCTTGTTGCCTTCCTGCACCGTCAGGTCGTCGCCGGCGAACACTTCGATAGTGGGCACACGGCTCACAGACACCAGCATGGTGTCGCCGCCCTCGACTATTCCGGCTTCGCCAGTGCCGGTTAGTTCGATGGTCACGATATAGGGAGAGTCGCCATCGTCGTCGTAGACGTGGTTCACGGTGGCGGTAATGCGCCTTCCGTCCGGCGTCGGGGCGCTGCCGTTCCCCACAATGGACGACCCGTCTCCAAAGTCCCATACAAACGAGACGTTTTCGATACCCTCTGGCGCGTCGAAGGACGCCCTGAATCGCGCCACCTCACCGACCCGGTACGACGGGTCTGGGCCGGCGTCGACCGTTACTGTCCCGGCGACGAGGTTCAGATTGACCTCTATCAGCGAGTAGGCCGCGGTCTGACTCAGGAAGTTCAGCCGACCCTGGATTGACTCGATCTGCAGTTGCAGGGCGGCAAGCTCGTTCTGGACACGCAGGGCGTCTTCTACATTCAAGGCGCGGTCCAGGAAAGACAACAGGCGCTCCTCGACCACCCGCAAGCTGGACAGCCTGGACTCACTGTCGACGAACTCGTCGGTAACGTCCTCGCTGGTGATCGCGCGGGTCTTGACGTCGATGGCCAGTCCTTCAAGCTGGAGCATGGCGTCGTTCAGCAGATGGGCCGGTACGCGAATCGATATGGTCCCGCTGTGTTTGGATGAGCGGTCCGAGTTGACTACCCAGCCGCCCAGGTCGCTGGCGACGCCAGTGATGCGGCTGACCGTGTGGGACACGTCCTGGACCACGAGCGACATGTGGGCGGTGTGTACGACGATGCGGCTTTGGGCTAAAGGCGCGGCCTGAACCTTGCCATCGCCGCCGCTGTCGTCCGCCGCCTCGGAAGGCGGGGCCGCGGTCGGAGCCGGGGCCGCGGTCGGAGCCGCGGCCGGGGTAGTCACTACCCGCTCCGTAACTGATTCTGTCCTAACGAGACCGGACGCTGACTCCGTCTCACCGCCGCCGCATGCCGCGACTGCCGCCAATAGCAGCGCCGCGACAACCGTAAATTTCTTAATGAACGGCTTCATGAGCCGACGACTCCCTGTCTGTCGAGAATTTTGCGAAACCATAACATCTACAGGTCTAAGCTGGAGATTATGCGAAGGTCCTTGACTACTCGGCGTCGACTATGTACGGGGTACGCAGAACCGGCGTCCGGCGGAGTTGCGGAGGGGAAGCAGGCACCCCGTACCTTAGCACCCTGCGGGTCAGCCCCTTCGGTGTCTTTCGGCACTATCACAATTTCTGGGCACGACTCGATAACCATCTCCCCGGCGTCCCCACTCATTAGCTCGAAATGCCTTGATCGAACGCGCGGCCCTGGGCGTGATATCTTGCGGGCGGTATGGGACAGAATCTTTCACATAGACAGTGGATCCGGCTGGGGCGGGACATATTTGTTGCCTTGGGAGTTTCGGAGGAGGGCGCGGAGTGGATGGCCGAGGCGCTGACGCGGGCGGAGGCACGGGGTCACGGGTCTCACGGGCTGATGCGAATACCGCAGTACTACGAAGCGGTGCAGACGGGCGAGGTCCTGTTGGACGATGAGCCCGTCGTGAAGCGCACCGGTCCGTGTACCGCCCTCATAGACGCCAAAATGAACTTTGGTCAGGTTGTGGCGCACCAGGCGATGACCCTGCGCCTCGACACGCCGCCGGCGTCCGCTCCGACCAGAAAGATTCCGATGTCGTTGCCCTCTGGGCCGGACGCACACCGGGCCACACAGAGAAATCGGGTTGCGGAGAGCGCGTCATGGACGAACAACTTCGTGCCGTTCAGAACGAATTTGTCCCCTTGCGGTTCCGCTTGCAGGCTTATCGAGCCGGCGTCCCACCCGTATCCTGCCTCTGTCAACGCGAGGGCAACTACCTCTTCGCCGTTTGCTACGCCCGGGAGCAGTTCAGCTTTCTGGTCTTCGGCGCCGCACTCCTGCAGGACGAGATTACCCAGCACGGACGATGAAAAATACGGCCCCGGCAAGGGACCCCTGCCGAACTCCTCGCAGATCATCGCGGCATCCGTCAGTGAACCGCCGGCCCCGCCGTAACTTTCGGGAATTAACGCGCCGAGGAAGCCAATGTCGGCAGCCTTCCGCCAGATGCCTGCGTCGTGCCCGGTGTCAGTCTTACCCAGTTCCAGCAACCGGTCCCGCGGGCACTCCCGCTCCATGAATTCATGGGCTGTCGCCTTGAGCTGTCTTTGATAGTCGGTGGGTGAAAAGTCCATTGGGTTTTTCTTTCTCGAATGCCAGTCTCCCGCGTAGTGCGGGCGCCTAGCCAGCCGGCGTAACGAGGCCGGTAAGTTTGCCCGGCTGTTCCCGGACCTCTCTGCCTATACCGATTCGTCTCGCCATGATGACCCGCTGCACGTCTTCCGTGGCGCCTGGGTGAAGCGCACAGATGCCGCTCCGCTGATCGGCCTCGAAGTGCCCGTTCGACGCGTCGAGTTTGTCGTCGAATGTCAGAGCATATGGGCCGAGAATTTTCAGGATGTTTTCTGAGATAGACAGTCCCGACATCTTGCGTATGAACGACGATTGGGGGCCTTCATAGGAGATTGGCTGTTGGGCCCTGCTCATCCAGTAGTTCCGCATTCCCAAGAGGCGATTGATTTCTGCATGTATGAACGTGTCCGCAAGCAGGTCCTGCACGTCGGGGTCGTCTCGCAGGGTCCGGCCGCCGACGCGAGCCGACGCAACGTGTTGGATCAGGCGCCGCATCATTCGATTCGGCCTGATGTTTCCGGACACACCGTGTTCCAGTTCGGCCCAACTGAGGGACACCTCGTATCCGTTATTTTCGCCGCCTACAAGGCATTCCGCCGGTACCTTCACGTTGTCGAAGGTGACTATGTTGCTCACGCCCCCGGTTCCATCTGTCCACAGAAGATTCATGAAGCTGCGGCTGATGCCGGGCAAGTTGGCAGGCATGTGGAACCAACCGAGGTTCTTGTAACGCTCGCCCTCGGGATTTGTGCGCACGAGAATCACCCAGTAATCGACGTCGTAGGCGGTGCCCACAAACGCCTTCTGGCCGTTCATGATGTAGTGGTCGCCGTCGCGAACGGCTGTGGTCTTCAGGCTGTAGAGGTCGGAGCCGGCCCCTGGCCGGCCCCTGGTTCAGTGAACAGTTGCCACCCGACCACCTGGTCGGAGAACATGTCTGGCAGCCATTTCCGTTTTTGCTCTTCTGTGCCCCAGACCATGAGGACCGGACCGCCGTAGCGAGATCCCGGGTCGTAGTAGGGCGGATTGGCGAGGTCGCGGTTGTTGAGTTCGTCATCTATAACGAACCCGTGTTCAAGGCTTTGCCCACCTCCGCCGTACTCTCGGGACGCAGTGGCCCACAGCCAACGTTTTGCCCCGAGTTTCTTGCCGAATTCCCGGGTCTTCAGAAAATCTTCGTAGGTGACGTCCCGGGGATCCGCATGGGAGGGAAAGTCGGCATCGAGATTCTCATCGAGCCAGTCGCTTACCTCTCGTCTGAACGCCTTGATCTCCGGAGATTCTCTTATTTCAAAGTCCAATGAATTGGCTCCTGTGGTCGATATATGAGTGTGTGGCTGGCGCCGTACGGCCTGGTGGAGAAGATCAGGATGGTGGGAGAGATATGGTGGCTTGACCGGGGGCTGTCGTCTGTCCCCGGATGTTTTCGATCCAGATTTCGCAGTCGGCCAGGGATTGGCCGTCCTCCACGTACTTCCTCGTGACCCGTCCCTTGCAGATGACCGACTCTGACGGATAGTCCATGCCGCGGTGCTGGCATTGCAGCGACCTGAGCGCGCCGGGGCCTCCGAGCCAATCGGTCATCAATCGTCCGAGGTACGCCGCCTTCAGCGCGCCGTGCAGGATCACGCCCGGCAACCCGACGCCGATAGCGAAGTCCTTGTCGTAGTGAATCTCGCTAAAGTCGCGGGACGCGCCTGCGTACTTGACAAGATCCTGCGAGGTTGTGTGTTTGATCAACGGCCCAATCTCGGCGCCTTCCGAAACCCCGGCCCAATCAAGCGGCTCAATCGCGGGGAAATCCGAGGTGTCCGTATCCGCCGCCGTCCGTCCATTGCCCGGTTTAGCAGGCCGAACGTCTTCCCTGGATCGGACCGGTTCGTGCCGGATCGTTATGCCCGCCAACGTGACTACCGTTTCGTCGAACTGATTCACGAAACGGCTGTGTCCGATAATGAAGATCAACTGGCCTGCCGATCCCGTGCGCTCGTAAACGTCGGTGATCTTTCGATACTGAGTGATACGGTCGCCCGGTCGAATGGGCTCGAAGTATCGCCACTGCGATCCGCCGTCAACCTGCACAGTGCCGGGGAGCGGATACTGTCCCTTCCCTCGCAGTCTCAGCGAATTGACAATTAGCCGGGTAAACGTGGGCGGCGCTATCAGCCCTCCGTATTGGGACCTGCGCGCCGCGATTTCGTCGTTCCAGAGCGGATTGCCGTCGCCGATAGCGCGTGCGAAAGCCGTGATGTGCGATTTATCGACTTCGAAAGTCGCGGGCTCGAACTCGGTGGCGATGACGCGTTCCCGCATCTCGCCGGTCAGGACGTTACTCTGGGTCATGAAACCTCACCGGACGTTCGGGCAATCTTCCGATCCCGGGGGAGAATTACCTTGTGTTATCAGCGCCGAGGAATGGGCGGCAACCACCCCTTTGCCGATAATACGCCGGGAGCGGGCAATGTGGCGAATAATTGATTCATTAGGCATGAATAACCGGCTGATTCCGTTGGCAAACGGCCTCATAGTGGGCGTCAAGTAACGGTTCAATACTGTTCTCGTGCCATTACGGGCATCGCAACGGCATGGAATTCGTGCATGGGCAAACGCTTTTTGGCGCATTTCACTTCAAGGCGGATCAGGACGTGAAAATGGTACCCGAACAGACCGCAGCGACTGACATTTTAATCGTCGGGGCAGGAGCGTCGGGCGCGGCCGCGGCCTGGCGGTTGGCCGGCGCAGGATTCAAGGTGGTCTGCCTCGAACAGGGCGGATGGCACGGGCCGGAGGACTCGGTGACCGCCCGCGCCGATTGGGAATTGCAACGCCGGACCAGCTGGAATTTCGACCCCAACAAAAGGGCGCTGGACGAAGACTATCCCGTCAATTGCGAAGATTCGGATGTCACCCCGTTCATGTTCAATGCAGTGGGTGGCAGCACAGTCATCTGGACCGCCCACGCGCCGCGGATGCACCCGTCGGACTTCCGTGTGAACTCGCTGGACGGGGTGGCGGACGACTGGCCGCTGATGTACGACGAGTTGGTGCCCTACTACGACCTTAACGACCAGATGGTTGGCTGTTGCGGCATCGCCGGAGACCCTGCCAACCCGCCGCGCCGGCAAAGACCGATGCCGCCGTTGCCATTGGGGCTCGATGGGGAGCGCGTGGCGCGGGCGTTCGACCGCCTTGGGTGGCACTGGTGGCCGGCTGACAGCTACGTCAATACGACGCCCTACGGGAATGGGCGGGAGGCGTGCAACTTCTGCGGGCCCCTCAACCTTGGGTGCGTCCGGATGGCCAAGGCCAGGGCCGACATCACGTACTGGCCCCTCGCCCTCGAACTGGGCGTCGAGTTGCGCACGCGGTGTCGCGTGAACGAGATTACGTCCGGACCCGACGGCCGTGTGACTGGCGCATCGTATTTCGACGACCGCGGCGTCGCTCGCCACCAATCGGCTCGGGCGGTCATAGCGGCATGTAACGGGGTCGGAACGCCGAGGTTGCTACTGCTGTCGCGATCCGACAGCCACCCGTCCGGTCTGGCCAACCGTAGCGGGCAGGTGGGCAAGAACCTGATGTTTCACGTGATTGCTCACGTCACCGCGGTGTTCGACGAGGACCTGAAGTCGTATCGGGGGCCTGGCGCGAACATACTGCTGAGTCACGAGTTTTATGAGACGGGCTCGCGACTGGACCACGTGCGCGGCTATCAATTGCAGATGGTCAGGGGGTCGGGGCCGGCTTCGACCGCTGTTGGCCGCATGATGCCGGCCGTGCCGTGGGGTGAGGGTCACCACGATTCGTTTGGCGCCCGGTTCGGCAAGACGGCGACGTTTGCGGTTACCGCCGAGGATCTGCCAGAGGAGTCAAATACCGTCGATCTCGATCCGGAATTGACCGACGGGTCGGGTATTCCGGCGCCGCGGGTGCGGTACCGAATCGGAGGGAACACGCGGCGTATCCTGGACCACGGCATCGATAGCGCGCGGCGAGTGTTCGGCGAGGCTGGCGCGATGGAGGTGGTGACGATGCCGCTTGCGCCGGCGGACGGGGTGCACCTGCTCGGCACTGCGCGCATGGGTGACGATTCTGCGACGTCCGTTGTGGACCAGTGGGGGCAGGCGCACGACGCCGACAACCTGTTTGTCATAGACGGCAGCGTATTTGTCACGTCGGGGGCAGTAAACCCAACGCCGACCATCCAGGCAATAGCCCTCCGGACGGCGGACTACATAGCGAGGGAAAGGCCGGATTTGAGAGGTGGGTGAAAGGGGCGGGTTACCCTCCTCAGGCGAATATGTGAAGATGGGGGGGTCGCTTACAGAGCAAACTCCAAAGTTGACTCCGGCCGCCTACTTACCTCTTAGGCAATCTAAACAAGAGTCTCTGGTGCGAGATATGCTAGCCAACTCTGAACGGTCTCCATGTCTCTTCGAGCCTCGGTCATGCTGATGTCATAGATCTGCGCGAGCAATTGGTATGAGCTGGGCATATCTGCCGAATCGTGTAGCCGTATCACCGTGTTGGTAAACGGAGCCGCAAGCAGGCAGGCCGATGCCCACATTCGCACTTCCTCATCAGACAAGCTTGGGGGCACTTGAAGAGTCTGGAGGTCGCGGCGTGCCGCTCTCTGTTCGTCGAATGAGGCTATCTCGTCTTCTCTGCCTTTATAGCTGAGTTCCAAATGTCTGGGGTCACGAGTCGTGGGCCTCCACGAGTCAAGCCGTGGTTGGTTTCCAGCATGTGCCCGGTCGCTTCGAGAGATGATCTTGACAATTGCTTCCCATCGCCGGAATTCGTCATCGCTGATTTCCCGCGAATCTTTCAACAGTTCCTGCCGGAA
>JAKZUY010000074.1:0-3675 GCA_047516345.1 Dehalococcoidia bacterium
ACAACGAGGAAGTAGTCCGCAAAGTCGGTCTTCTCGACCACTTCGAGTTCATACTCCAGCCGGGCCGTCACCTCCGGCGTCGGCGCCGGAAAACGGCGTCGCAGCCCCTCCGCGCATAGCTGGCGCAGGTAGCTCATCGACGTCATGCCCTCTGGCACGGGGTAGCGCGGCAACAGGGTGACCCCGAAGTCGATCTCCACCTCACACGACTCCGCAATGCGCAGTGTGTTGTGCACCGCCTCCGGCGTCTCCTGCCAGATGGCCGCCATCTCATCGGCGGATTTCAGGTAGTACGAGTCGTCCGTCATGCGGAGGCGTTTCGGGTCATCCAGGTTTGAGTTGGTCTGGATGCACGTCAGCACGTCTTGAAGCGGCGAGTGTTCTTTCATCACGTAGTGCGCGTCGTTGGTCGCAACCACCGGAACACCGGCATCGCTAGCGATACGCATCAGACCGCGGTTGATGACGTTCAGGTTGTCCACGCCGTCGTGATGCATCAGTTCGAGGTAGTACCGGCCGTCGAACACCTCGCGGTACCAATCGACGACCTTTGCCGCTTCGGAGTCATTGCCGCTGGCAATCAGTTTTGGGAGCTCGCCGGACGGGCAGCCCGACAGGACAACCAGACCTTCGTTGTGTTGGGCCAGAATCTCCCGATCCATCCGGGGGCGGTAGTAGAAGCCTTCGAGGTGCGCAGCCGAAACGAGCCGCAGGAGGTTGCGGTATCCCGTCTGCGTCTGGGCAAGCACGGTTAGGTGGTGTGGGAAACGGTCGTTCGAGTCCTTGACGAAGCGGCTGCCGGGCGCGACATACCCCTCGACCCCGATTATCGGTTTGACGCCCTGCGCTTTGCACGCCTGATAGAAGTCGATTGCGCCGTGAACGTTGCCGTGATCGGTAAGGGCAATGGCCGGCATGCCGAGTTCGGCAGCCCTGGCCGCCATCTGATCGAGCCGACTCAAGCCGTCGAGCAGGCTGTACTCGGAGTGGTTATGAAGATGGACAAACTGCCCCACGGCTGCGGTCACGGGAACTCCTTGTTTGCGCGGCTTCGGATCTGCCGCCGGAGCGCCGGAGCGCCGGAGCGGTCTACCCGCGGGCGCGCACAGGTCTGCAAAGGTGGTGTCTGGACTATAGCCTTACAAGCCCCCCTAGTCGAGACGCGAAAGGCCCGCGTTGGCCGCCCGGCAGGTTGTCAAAGACGAGTCCATCATGAGTCGCTTGCGATGCTCCACAGGGCGGTCGCAGGCCGATCCACTCATTTGCCTTGTTGACTCCGGCACGCCCACCGTTGCCCGCATTTCCCACTCCTGAAGGTTGGGAATATTGCCGCTATGTACGACGCCAGACGCTCATCGCGGATGTCGCCGCAACATCAGATACTTGGCCACACTTTACTTCGGGGATTTATTCCCAAGAGGCGGACTATTCCTCACCCCAATGCGTCTAAGGCTTTTCGTAGTTCCGTCGGGCGTCCGTCCGTGCGGATTTGAGTCGCGCGGAGCCGTCGTGATTATCCGACGCGCCTGTCCAATAATTTGGTCCTGGTGGCCTTGCCCTTGCAGCACCTGCTCTGGCCAGCGGGATGCCAGGCGCCACTGCGACGAATACTTCAGCGGAGGCAACGATGTGCTAGCCGGAGTTTTGAACGTCTAGTCCTGAAAGATATTCTTCCACAACGCAGATGACCGGTTCCGTCGCCCCGTCCTCCGTATCAAAGTAGTGATTGACTACGGCAATCACCTCAGCATGACTGATATCGCCATCCTCGTCGGTATCAGCTTTCGCGATCGCGGCGACGCACGGGCCAGAAAGATATTTCTCCACGACGCAGAGGAGCCGTTCCTTCTCCGCGTCATCCGGGTCAAAGTAGCGATTGGCTACATCAATTGCCTCGTCCAGACTGATTTCGCCATCCTCGTCGGTGTCAGCTTCCGCAATCGCGGCGAAGCACGTGCCGGAAAGATATTCTTCGACGACGCAGATGACCGGTTCCTTCGGCGCGCCATCTGTGTCAAAGTAGTGACTGACTACGTCAAGTGCCTCGTCCAGACTGATTTCGCCATCCCCGTCGGTATCCGCTTCTGCGATCGCGTCGATGCACGAATCAGTCGGAGTGTTTGAATTCTCTCGCTGATCAGTTGGCGGATCCGGTGGTGGATCAGTTGGCGGATCCGGTGGCGGGTCAGTTGGCGGATCCGGTGGCGGGTCAGTGGGCGGGTCACTTGGCGGATCCTGTGGTGGATCAGTAGGCGGGTCACTTGGCGGATCCTGTGGCGGATCCTGTGGTGGATCAGCAGGCGGGTCACTTGGCGGATCCGGTGGCGGGTCTGGAGGCGGGTCTGGAGGCGGCTCAGGCGTAGGAGGCAGGGTATACGCATCGTGAACATGAGTGTATGACCCCCTCTCGTACCCTCCTTCGTCGTGGGACACATGCGGACAGTATGCACTGTGAACGCCCGTCTCCGAGTTGTGCTCGAGCGATCCAGGCGGGTCCCCGTTTCCGCCGTAGTGATGGTTGTGGCAGCCCGTTTCCGAGTCCCAGCCGTTTCCGTGCTGAACCTGAGCCCAGGTGGTGAGAGCGGTTAGGGTAACCGTCACCGCCACTATCAGCGCCACCAGCACTTTTTTCACTTGTTGTCTCCTTGCGATTGCTCAGAGTTCTGGGATGGTGCGGAGGTTGCGGCGTTCGGAGCAACATGAGACGTTGAGGCAACTGACAATAACCGATGGTCGTTCAACGACTTCCCATGTCCGCTGTATCCATACATCGGCCGGGCCACCCAGTTCGCATGACAAGTTGAAAGGGGCTGCGTCACCCGACCCGTGAGGGGTTCTGTGCAGCACCGGGCCGAGCCGTGGGGCCGCTCTTTGGGCCCCTTCTTCCCTGCTTCGCTTTGCTTGAAGAGCGGTCCGTTTCCAGGCGTCCCGGCAAACAAGCTGCGAATCAGGGAACGTCGCTCCAAGTCACTAGTACGCCAACGCGGCTCGATAGTGACCGACTGCGTCAACAGGGTGTCAGGGCTTGCGCTCTTCAGGTTTGTCTTGTTTCCCACCAACCCGTTATGACACAAGCGTTCACTGGGTCTCTAGGCGCATTAGCCATTGAATTCATCAATTCTGGACAGACAGGCAGGCCGCGCCAAAGACAGTGATGGCGATACTCGGACTACGGTTTGATGCGTCGCGCTAGGCGAGACGCCGAAGGCCATACGTCCCCCGGCCCCACACCACTCACTCACTCCGCCCGGATGCGCGGGCCGAACGGCGGGACCTGGCGGCTACGCGGCCGGGGCGTTCGAGGGTCAACGTCAATGGGATTGCTAATGCCGGCATTATGAACAACACCATAAACGCTGGCCGGTAGCTGTCGGTCACGTCGAACATTAGTCCCACGAACACCGGCCCGATCGCGCCGAAGAGGGCATTCACCGAACTGATGAGGCCGACTATCGATCCGTAGTTCCGTCTGCCGAAGTAGTCGCCGATTATCGCGAGGCGCAACGGCACGGACGCGCCGAATCCCATACCGAACGTTATGACGAACACCGGCAGCGTCGACATCCCCAGGGAGACGCCGAACACCTCCGCGTTCACCAATGCCAGGCTGAGGACGCCCAGCATCTGAATGAAAAACGTCCAGGCCAGGAGATGGCGCTTGTCGAAGCGGTCTCC
>JAKZUY010000075.1:0-5086 GCA_047516345.1 Dehalococcoidia bacterium
CGCGCTGGGTCATGGAAGTTCCCAGCCGCCCTACTACACGTTCTGGGGCTCGCGCTACGCCATCGTGGTCGACCCCGACGGAAACCACGTCGGGCTGATGAGTCCACCTGACCCGGCGCATCGTGGGGCGCCACCCAGGATCTAGCGGGAACCTCGATAGACGGACGGCGGGGCCAGCGAAGCACGCCCGTGCCAGTCCCGGCGACACCTGATAAAGGCCACGCCCGAAGCGCATTCCTTCACCGCTCAACGAAGGCCGAGGTGTGAACCCCGGCGACACCCGAGAGGCGGTCCCGGGCGGCGAACCTGGGACCATCGCTCAACGAAGGCCGAGGTGTGAACCCCGGCGACACCCGGTTCTGTGGCGACGGTGAGAGCATCCGCGAACGGCGCTCATGCCGGGGTGCCCGTCGAATACAACAGCCCTTTTGGGCGAATAGGCGGAACTCACCTACCCAGTAAGAGATTGAGCAAACAGCCCGGCGCCCGGCCAGTTGGCCCCGCGTCCGGGGAGTCTTGCAGATCGGCTATTGGGGGGGAACCACGCAATGGGACTCGAAACACATCTACGGGCAACCGCCGTGGGGGTCGGGCTTGTGTGGGCTGTCGGCGCACTCGCGCAGGACAGTGACGGTGACCGCGTGCCGGACGACGCACCGGACCATTGCCCGAATGTGCGGGAGGTCGCAAGCAACTACGGCTGCCCCGCCGATCTGGAGGTCGTGTTCGCCTACGGGTATAGGTGGTGGGAATACGAGGAGGAAGAGTGGTCAGATTGGTTCATCGACTACGTGATGTGCCCGGACGGCAACCTGTACGTTTCCGAGGACGGATGCCCTACTTATGGCACGTGGGGCTGGTTTGCAATAGCCTATTACGGGCTAGGCTTGGTGCACGAAGAAACCGTGAAAATGCACGACGGCGCGTAGACACATTGCGACTATGTGGAGAACCCAATAGCAGGAGATTGCTTCTGCAACGAGGACGAGGTCAAGGCGGAGGTCCACACCGGTTCTTTTTGCCGTCCCAGCTGTCCCCCAGGCCAGCGTTGGGCGGACGGCTTGGCCTACGGCGCCATTTACGCCGGTGGGGGTACTTGCGCCACGAACTCTTGCGTGAACACTCGGCGCGGCGGTTTTGCAAGGTTGCCCGCCCGCCCTTCGATTCGCTGTTTCCCCGACATGCATAGGGATTACGTCGACAACATCGCGGAGCCGACTGCCTGCTACTTGCTCGTTGGTGCCGGTACGGGAGTAGCATGTGCGCTAGTTGGTAGCTTGACCCTTGGGATCGCTTGCAGCGCGGCTTCCAGTGTGGTTTCGGCTGCGACGGATTTCTGCCCAGGCTATCCTTGGATCGATTGATGACGCGGCAGGAGGGCGGGCGATGAGCAAGGAGATGAATAAGGAGAAGCTCAAGTTCTGGGCGCAGATTGTGGCCATCTTCGCTGTTGGCCTGACGGTGCCTGCGTGGCTAGGAGCAAACTGGATGAGTCTTTTCGGCGGAGCGGTCTCAGCCGCGATCTTTCTCGGGGTGCATATCTCGAGGCACGGTCAAACAACGAGGTATCTCTGGAGAGTTGATCCTCAACGACGGCGCGCAATCCGCGCCGTCAAAAGCCGCCTGAGAGACTCGTTACGGCGTTTTCCGCGCCGGAGGGCAATACCAAACCACGACTGACCTACCGGGCCATCCGCAGGCCAGGGCCTCTGGCGCAACGTGTCCGGCCTGAGCACTCACCACGCCGCGACGAGGGATTACGGGACACACATCCCCCGACGAGGGAGTACGGGACACACATCCCCTGTTGGTCGCGCACGACATGCGTCCTCTCGCCCCTTCCTACCCTCTCTGGCAACATGACTGAGACCACCTCGGCCGGCGTCCTGCCGCCGAAGGCCAAGTGGGGGCGTCGGCGATTGTGATCAAACCAGGACCCGATTAGCCGCCGGGCGTGGTGGCCGCCGACGATTTTCCTCCAGGTAGACGGCCTCGTACTTCAGCGACCGCCATATGCGCTCCACAACCCGGTTGTCCATCCACCGCCCCTTGCCGTCCATGCTGATCCGTACCCCGGCCTCGAGCAGCGGGCGCACGAACGCCTCGCTCGTGAACGTCCGATCGCAAGCGGTCGACGGCTGCCCTGGTCCGTGTTCGAGATCGATGGCGCCCCGTAGCGCCGCAGGGCTTCCTCCATCGCGCTCACGCAGAAGCCCACCTCCATCGTGTTCTCCAGCTCCCACGACAGCACGAAGCGGCTCGCCCAGTCCATCACCGCCACCAGGTAGAAGAACCCGGGTAGCCGGGCGAGGCACCGTCCCACCCGGCGTGCTCCGCCGGGCAGCCCCGGGAGTTCCGCCACTTGGCCGCAACTCGCGACCGAACCGGCTGGAATGCCGGCCACGACCTGCTAGATGCGTTCCTCGGGTGTGGGATCGTCCAGCGGCAACGTCACGCGGTGCCCCAATCCTTCCAGCGCTCCGAGTCGGCCCAGCGTTGGCCGATGTCAACGAATCCCCGAGGCCCACGTCTGCCATGTTCGAAGGGATCACCCGTGGCTTCCATCCATCGATGCAGACGGGCTTCCATCTCCTCGACCGCAGGTCGGGCCTCCCGAGCGCTGACGATGTTCCGCATCTCCAGGGGATCGTCTTGCCGATCGAACAACCAGGGACCGCGTTCGTGGTCGAACCAACGGGCGTAGGTATACCGCTCGGTTCGGACGCCGCGCCATCGACCAACCCATTCCAGGCGGTTGGGCCAGCCGTTGCCCATGTTCATCAGGTATACGGAGTCGCCGGCACCCGGGGTGAGGTCGGTCTCTTCAGGTACGGGCTCGCCGCGCCACACACAGGAGACGTCCCGTCCCTGCAGACCGTCCGGCAGCGGGACTCCGCAGGCACCTAGGAGGCTTGGAACAATGTCGATGGCGCCCATGTAGGCAGGGCTTCGGGACCCCGGGCTAGTGCCCCGGGCCATCGGATCAAGAACGGGATGTGCGCGGATTCCTCGTAGGGTGTTGCCTTCGACGCCCTCATCGAGGGGTGCATCCAGAAATCGCCGGGCTTGCCGTAGCCGTGACTCGAGAGATGATCGCCGTGGTCGGAGGAGTAGCAGACGATCGTGTCGTCGGCAAGCTCGAGGCGATCCAGGGCATCCAACAGTCTGCCCATCTGTGCGTCGAGGCCCGTGCAGCAGCCGTAGTAGTCGGCGATTTCGCGCCTGGCGAAGTCCGCCATCTGGCGTGGAACGTTGCCCGGCAGGTCGACATCGGCGGGATCGTAGAGCTTGTATTCGTTCGGATACTGCGTGTACGCCCAGTGCGGTGGGCGCCAGGAAACGAAGAGCGCGAAGGGGTCGTTCTACCGCTCCGCCTGATGCGCCTCGAGGAACCGGATCGCGAGGTCCGTCTCCACGGCAGGAGACCAACCCTCATGGCGCTCGGGTCCGAGTTCGTTCTCGAAGTAGCGTTGGTCGAAGTAGTTCCCGCCAACGCCCTCCACCGCTGAAAGATAGTCGAGCCCGTAGCGGTCCTCGGAAGGATAGGGGCCTACACCGAGGTGCCAGACGCCGATATGGCCCGTGTGGTAGCCCGCCGACCGGAGTATCCCGGGAAACGTGGGTATGTCGCGAAAGGGCTCGTACTCGTTGTCGATCACGCCATTGCGCCAGCCGTATCGGCCCGTTAGCAGGATCGCCCGGAAGGGCGAGCACAGGGGGTGATTCGAGAACATGCTGTCGCAGACCATTCCCTGGGCCGCCATCCGGTCGAGGTTGGGGGTGCGCACGACTTGATTGCCGTTTGCGCCCAGCGCGCTGTAACGCTGTTGGTCCGAGAACACGAAGAGTAGGTTCATCTGCCTGGGAGTTTGTCGGAACTTCCGGCTGGTAGCAACGCTGCCGACACGAAGCTGATGACCTCGACCAGTGAACCCGCCCGACAACCGTACGAGGCGGCTTGGAGTGACTCGACCCGGACCGGATCAATTCGTCGGCGCCTTGATGGGGTGCGCGGTGGGCGATGCCTTAGGTGCGCCGTTGGAGGGCCGGTCTCGCGGGCAGATCGCAGCGTTGCAGGGCGTCACCGATGGCTATCGCCCGTTCCATCGGAAAGAGGGCGGAATCCAATTTCCACTCGGCCAATACACCGACGACACGCAACTCACCATTGCCATCGTCAGGAGCTTGGTCGCTTGCGGGTGCGTGAACGGCGAGGCAATTGCCGCGGAGTTCGTAGAGCTCTGGGAAGCGAGAGAAATAGTTGGCGCAGGTCCGGTCGCCCATCGTGCCGTGAAGCGACTGATGGCGGGCGTTCGTTGGCAGGACGCGGCGGAGGTCGATGACCTGCCGGCGAACGGGGCCGCGATGCGCGTCGCTCCCATCGGCCTGTGGCACTGCGACCGCCCGGACCGACTCGCTGATGATGTGGAGGTGGCCAGCGTCGTCACCCATCGACACCCACTCGCGGTGGACGGGACCATCGCCGTCGCGACTGCCGTTGCCCATGCCGTCACCGCAGGCGAAATCGAGCCATCGGGTTTTCTCGACGCGGTGCGTCATTCCGTCGAAGACGGGAGTCCGGAATTTGCCGGTCACATACTCCAACTTCGTCACTGGCTTCAACTGGCGGAGACCGCAGCCTTGGAAACTATCGCCGAAGTCAGTCAACGCCGAAAATACGCCGGCTTTGGTATCCCCGCCATGGCCGAACCTACGGTGTTGGCATCGCTCCATGCTCTTCTGAAGTCTCCAGGCGACTACGTCGAGACGGTTGACTGTGCTCTGCGTATCGGCGGCGATGTGGATACCATCGCCGCGATCACGGGCGCCATCAGCGGTGCCCATAACGGAATTGGCGCGATTCCCGGGAATCTCGTTGTCGGCGTGAAGGACAGCGTAGAGATTCTAGATCTGGAGACTAGGCTGTTCGCCCGTCGTCTTGCTGAAGAGTTGTCAGGCCAGCAGCGCTAGTGCGTCTCGCTGCGCGAGCGCGTCTCGGAATACGAGCCGTTCAAGAGCGCTGCCCACCGGTGTTCGTATGCAACCCAAGTGTCAACATTCGGCATGCTCAAGGATTCTAGTGTGC
>JAKZUY010000076.1:0-3061 GCA_047516345.1 Dehalococcoidia bacterium
GGCAATCGAGCACCACTCGGATCGCATCCCCCTCGCCGCCGACCCGTGGCGCCCTGCCTTCCACTACCAGCCGCCGTCCAAATGGATGAACGACCCCAACGGCACCATCTATTGGAAAGGGCGCTACCACCTCTTCTACCAACACAATCCGGATGGTCCCTGGCACGGCAACATCCACTGGGGCCACGCCTCTAGCGAAGACCTCGTCCACTGGACAGACCACCCCATCGCGTTGGCGCCTGGTCCTGACGGTCCCGACCGCATGGATTGCTACAGCGGCGCTGCGTTCGTCAACGCCCACGGCGTGCCGACTCACATCTACCACGGCGTGCCTGGCGGTATCTGCCTCGCGACCAGCACAGACGACATGCTCATCAACTGGGAGAAGCACCCGGCCAATCCCATCATCCCCGACCCGGGGCCCGAGGCGGAGTTCGTCGTGACCGGCGCCCCCTGCGGTTGGGTGGAAGACGGCGTGTACTACGCGGTGACGGGCAGCAGCCACCAATCGCCCGATGCCGCCTATCTATTCAGTTCGACAGACATGGCACACTGGCAGTATCGGCATCCCTTCTATGTCGGTGGTGAGTTCACTCATCCGGGTGAGGATTGCGCCGTCCCTGACTTTTTCATGCTAAACGGCAAGGCGGTACTGTCTTTCGCCAGTCACGCGCGCGGGGCGCAGTTCTACGTCGGCAGCTACGCCGATCAACGCTTTACTCCCGTGAGTCACAAGCGCCTGGCCTTCGCCGAGAGTCGCAGGACCGGCGCGTATTGCGAAGGGCAGACGCTGCTTGACGACCGCGGCCGTCGCATTCTTTTTGGCCGATTCTCCGAGGCCCGCTTCAAGTACGGGTTGATAGCCTCCGGATGGGCAGGCATTTGCGCTCTGCCGCTGGTGCTATCACTCTCCAAAGATGATGAAATGCTGTTCGATCCGGTGCCGGAACTCGAGGTCCTGCGTTCAGATCATCTCTCCTTGCGCGATGTGCAGATCCCGTCCCGAGGCGACGTACGCCTCGACATCTCCGGTGATTCCTTCGAGTTGAGGACGGTGCTCGAATGGGACGACGCCGAGGAAATCGGACTGAAGGTCCGCTGCTCTCCGGACGGCGAAGAAGAGACGCTTGTGCGTTTCAATACAAATCCCGGAAGGACTCATGTCCCACCCGGCCGGGTGGCGCCGATGCGGGAACTCATCCTGGACGTCTCCCGATCGAGCATGAGTCCCGACGTCAGCAACCGCGAATCACAGCGTTCCGCGTTTGAGGTGCCTTACGGGAATCTTGTCGAACTCCGCATCTTCGTCGATCGCAGTGTCGTTGAGGTCATAGCCGATCGCCGTCACTACGTGGGAAAGCGCATATACCCTGCTCGACCGGACAGCGTGGAAGTGCGCGCCTATGCCCGCGGCGGCCGAGCAGCGCTGCGCTCGTTCGATGCCTGGCGCATGAACGCCATCTGGCCGTAAAGGCCCATACGTGAGGGCCCTATCGCCCGGCTATGGATCGCCCTTGACCACTGGCCGCATGGCCATGATGTGCTCAGGGCCCGTTGCGCCGCCGCCGCCGATTATCTGAGCGCCCATCTCCTTCCACTCGCCGGCGGTCATAATGAGCCAGCGTGACATCGGGGAACGCTACTTCTTTACCGGCATGTGGGACCCAGGCAACTGACAGGAGTCTTCGCTCCCCGTCAACAATGCCGCGGTCCTACTCGGCCGTGAGAGCGATTGGGTTATCCCCAGTCAGGCGTCGGTAGTCGTTCCCAGCAGTTCTTCAGCATGCCACTCTTCTTCAAATACCATTATCTCGTCCCAACGTTCCAGGATCGGTATGTATTCCTCGTACCAAATCCGGTAGTAATCGGCGCCGATTGCCTCGCGCCAACGTTCTTGGCTTTCCCAGTATTGCAGGGCAAGGTACGACCGAGTGCCCTGGATGCGCCGGAGCCCGAGCCTCAGACAGCCCTGTAGTTTCTTGAAGTGAGGCACGATCTCTTCGCGCAGGAGTTTGACCAGCTCGGATTCCTCTCGTCCGTGCTTGAGGGTCCAGCGCTTGTATGTGATGAATTCCGCCATTTCGATTGCAGTATGGGCGATCCAAGTGCTACAGGTCCAACCACGTACCCCGGTTCTTAAAAAATGCAATGGACTCGGTGTTTTCGTCGTAGAGGGGTAGTCCCAATCCATCGCGATAGAACTCCACCGCGCGGGGCAGGTCGGATACTCCCAGGGTGACAATGCTGATGCGCGGTTCCACGGGAGTCCTTACTGTTTGACGAACGGACACGAAAATTCACGAGTCAGGTTGGGGGCTCTACTACAAGGGGAACAAAGTTGGAGATGTCCCTCACGACCCGCGTGCAGTGGAGCAGCGGCCCACCTTATCCGGTTTTCCGAGATAGCCGGATTAAGACTGACGCCGATTGTCGCTGGCGGATGCGGTGTCCTGGGAGCGGTTTGGTTTTTCCTCTCACCAGTACGGAAGATGAAGGAGCTTCCACGCGCCGAGAGATAGCGTGGCGACCTGTCGCATGACAAACGGAACCTGAAGTGACTGGCCTTTCGGAATACTCAGACGGCCACGCAAGGACGAGCGGGTGGGCCACCTATGTCGAGAGGTACCACCGGAACCAATGAATACCATGCACGAAGCCAACCGGCGCGACGGCGTCTTGCGATAGCTGGTTAACAGAACCCTGTTGGGCGCCTCACGAGGGCTCCTCGCGCAGGATAGTCCCGACACGATCGATACCCCGGTCGAAAGAGGCCACGACGCCGACGCCCGTGCGCTCCGCGCTTGCCACAAGGTAGGCATCAGCGAAATCGAGGCCTTGCACCTCGTACAACTCGACAGTTCGCTGGAGGAGCGCGCCATCAACGACGCGGATGGCGCGGAATGCAAGGATGGACCGCAGCGCCTCGGCTACCTGGAGACGGGCGACCTCGTAGTACGACTCCAGTACGTACGCGACCTCAGCGAGGATGAGATCCGGCAGCAGCAACTGCTCCACCTGTTTGAGGTAGCGAGTCGCCAGCCGGGCCTGCGCGGGTGGATCC
>JAKZUY010000077.1:0-25730 GCA_047516345.1 Dehalococcoidia bacterium
TGCGTCAGAGCCGCCAATAAAGCAGTCGCGGAATTCAAGAAGCGAAAGGCCGAACACCCCGAAGAAGGAACAGATTACGAAGGGCCGCCTCCCGATCACTGGTCCCTGGACCGCACCGGTAATCGCTCCGCCAAAGAAGACGAACCCTCTGAAAACCCGGACCCCGGCGAGACCGAATCCCACAAGTTATCCAACGCCAAGGATCCGCCTAAGAGAAGACCCGTGAAAATCTACCTCGGACCGCCGGACGACAGCCCGCGCCAATGCAGGGACCCCGGCGACTTCCAAAGCGCGATCGACGGCATCTGGTCAGCCGCCCCCTTCTGACCGCGTCGTGAATCACGACGCCGCACGCCCTCGTCCCACCGTCGTTCCGGACTTGATCCGGAATCCAGGGGAGCGGGGACGCGCAAATGCCGGAGTTGCCTGATGAAATAAACCCGCTTAGACGGCCGTCACCCTTTCGTCGTTCCGGACTTGATCCGGAATCCAGGGGAGCGGGGACGCGCAAATGCCGGAGTTGCCTGATGAAACAAATTCGCCTGGACGACCATCCCCGCTCGGAACGGGCCGATCTGCGGCCGCCCAAAAGCCCGCGGCCGCTATGTTCACAGGATCAGGGAGATCTCCGCTACAACTGCTCCAGCTGTTCCACGATGGTTTCGGCGGAAACCTGATGGCTGAAGTTCTTGCCGATGTCCTGCCAGACAACGGCGCCCGACTTGTCGATCAAGAACACCGATGCGGATGCCAGACCGTCGCCGAACAGGTTGAAGACCTCGTAGCCTTCCGGCACCGTCGTGTCCCCGCTCGTGTAAAGCAAGGGGAACTGGAGCCCGAACTGTTCGATCAGGGCTTCCGTGCCGTCAAGATTGTCCGTGCTGATGGCCAAGACCTCTGCGTCAAGGGCAGCAAGTGAATCGTAATTGTCTCTCAGCTCGACGAGCTGCTGCCTGCAGAAACCTCACCAGAACGCCCGGTAGAAAACCAGGACGACGTTCTTCTCGTCTTGGTAGTCGGCAAGATTTACCTCTCCGCCGTGGGCGTCAGGCAGGCTGAAGCCGAGGGCCGCATCCGCATTTTCTTCCTTGAACTCTACCGGTGGGGCCATCGTCGCGGTGGGTACTGGTACTGCGGTGGGTGCAGGGACAGGGGTGGACGTGCTTCCAGGCGAAGGAGTCGACGCGGGAGCGGATGTAGCGGTTGGTTGGGGAGCAGGGGCGGGTGTGTCGTCAGGCGCAGGCGCGGTGGTCGCCCCCGGAGCGGCCGTCGGGGAGGGTTGTCCAGGCGCGGCGGTGGGCGTGTCGTCAGGCGGAGGCGCCTCGGTCGCGCCTGGAGCAACCGTCGGGCCGGGCTGTTCAGGCCCGGCGGTGGGCGTGTCGTCAGGCGGGGGCGCAACTGTGGGTTCGGTAGTCGGCGTCGGTACGACCCGCGGGCTCGTCACCAACTCGGGCGGCGGTCCGGACATGAAGTCACGCGCAACTGTAATTATGTCTTCAGCGCGTGGCCGGTCCCCCGCGTGTGCGCCTATGTGGGCGGCTACGAGGTGGCCGGTCGGGCCAAACACGAATGTGGCCGGCGCCGCGACCCCGTCCCCGTTCAGGTCGAAGATGTTCCACGAGCGGGTGACGGCAGTGGTGGTGTCGTACACCACCGGGTAGGTGAGTTTGTTCAACTCTACGATCGACTCGGCCTGCGGTCGGCTGTCGACGCTGATGGCGATTACCTCGAGGTCGAGGGCCTGGAACTCCCGGTACCGTTGTTGCAGCTCGACGAGCTGACCGTGGCAAATCGCTCAGAAATTACCCCGATAAAAGACGACGGCGACCGGTTGCTTGCCGATGTAGTCGGCGCTATTCAGTTCGCCGCCTCCAACCTTCGGCAACGTGAACTCGGGGAATCCGCCGGGATCGTAACTTTGAACAAGCAGGAGAGTTTTGGGAGGTGTGAGCGTGGCTGTCGCTTTGGCGGCCGACGGCTGCGTCGATTCCGCCGACGCATCGGGCGCTGTGCTCGTCTGGGAGTCGGAGCCGCACGCGATAGCCGCAAACGCCGCAGCCAACAGAGCGACCAACGCCGTCAAACCGTACTTTGGCAATATCCGATATTGGCGTCGCCTTGTCATCGAAATTCCTCGCGCGGCGACCATAAGTTAGCCGCGACCTTACGCAATTATCTACGCCCGCATCAAGTTTAGGGTTTCTTCTACGGCCTGAAAAGCGTCGTCGATGTCGGCCGGATCGACCCAGCCCATGTGACCGACCCGGAAGATCTTGCCCGTAAGCTCCTGCTGGCCGCCGCCCAATACGACGTTGTGGTTGGTCCGCACACGCGCCACCAAATCCTTGCCGTCGATTTCCTCCGGCAACTTAACCGCGGTCACCGTCGCCGACGCGTACCGTTCTTCGGGCAGGATCTCCAGCCCAAGCGACCGGGCGCTGTTCCTCGTGTGTTCTGCAATCATGTCGTGCCGGGAAAAGACGTTTTCCACGCCTTCTGCAATCATTCTATCGAGCGTTCGGTCCAGCGTGTACATCGCGGGCAGACAGGGGGTGAACGGCGGCTGGCCGATATCCAGATAGTCGCGGTACTGCTCAACGTCGAAATAGTACCTCGGCATCGTCGCCGTCTCGTGCGCCCGCCACGCCTTCTCGCTGAACGAGACCATGCTGATTCCCGGGGGCGACACCCAGGATTTCTGGGATGCCGTCGCCACGACGTCGATACCCCAGGCATCTACGGATATAGGCGCTCCGCCCGCGCTGCTGACGGCGTCGACCAACACGAGAGCATCGGAGTTGTTATGTATGACAGAGGTGAGTTCCTGCAGTGGGTTGGTCGTGCCGGTGGAACTTTCGTTGTGGGTGAAGATCACCGCCTTGCAGTCCGGCATGTCCGCAAGCGCCTGCCCGACCTCATCCGGATCGGCTGCCTTCCCCAGAGGGAATTCAAGACGCGTGACGTCGGCCCCGTATGCCTCGGCGATCTCCGCGAAACGCTTGCCGAAAACGCCGATCACGAGCGACAGTACCTTGTCGCCGGGCGACAGCGTGTTGACCACGGCCGTCTCCATCCCGCCGGTGCCGGACGACGTGATGAAGTACACGTCTCCTGCCGTGGCGAAGACGGTCTGCAGATTGCGGGTCATCCGGTCGAGCATCCCTGCGTATTCGGGGCCGCGATGATTGATCATCTGGGAACCGGCCAGCTCCAGCACGTCATCGGGCAGGGGGACAGGACCGGGGATTCTCAGATTTACCCGCGATCTTTGGCTTGTGGTCATTATTTTCTCCGGCTAAATGGGATGTTCAGGATCTGTCGTCCCAATTTTCAAGAGTACGCTCCGGGATCACCTGACGCGCATCAATCGATGGTCCTTCGAGCCCCGGCGCAACACGAGCACCCGGCCGTCGATCAGGTCGTTCACTGTTACCGACCGCTTCGAGTCATCGACCCTTATGCCGTTCAGGTATAGGCCGCCCTGTTGGGCCAGCCTTCTGGTCTCGCCGGCCGAGGAACACAGGGCCTGATCGATTGCAACGCTCTGGACGGTGACCGCGGCGTTATCGATTTCATGCTTTGAAATGTACCCACCCGGGGCGCCATCGAACCCGTCTTCGATCTCCGACGCGGAAAGTTCCCGGATGTCGCCTCCGAACAGCGCCCGGGTCACGCGCTCCGCCTGATTCAGGCCGTGTTGGCCATGTACGAGCAGCGTGACTTCCCGCGCCAGTTGACGTTGGGCCACCCGTTTTTCAGGTTCAGCCTCTACGCCGTGTTCGATTTCAGGGAGTTGATCGGGGGTGATACCTGTAAACGTCTTCAGGTAGCCGATGACGTCAGCATCGGCCGTGTTCAAAAAGAACTGGTACAGACGATACGGGGAGGTCTCATCAGGATCGATCGTCGGCGCGCCGCCGATACTCTTTCCGAACTTTTCACCTGAAGCGGTCGTGATGAGCGGGTAGACGAGAGCGTGCGCCTTGCTCCTGCCAATCCCTGCCTGCGTCGCCTCGACGCCGTGAACCCGCCGTATCAGGTCGACGCCGGCAAGTATGTTCCCCCATTGGTCGCTGCCGCCCATCTGAAACGTGCAGTCGTAATCTTCGTAGAGCCGCAGGAAGTCGTAGGCCTGCAACAGCATGTAACTGAACTCGGTGTACGACAAGCCGCTGTCCCTGTCGAGCCTCGACTTCACCGACTCCTTGGCCAGCATGTAGTTGACGCTGAGATGCTTGCCGATGTCCCGCAGGAACTCGACCATCCGAAGTTCCAACAACCAGTCGGCATTGTTGATCAGTCTCGCCGGATTGCCGTTGGCATTGAAATCGAGAAACTGCTCGAGTTGCAGGCGGATGAGTTCCGTGTTGCGCTCGATCTGTTCGATATCAAGAAGCACGCGTTCTTCCACCCGTCCCCCGGGGTCCCCGATCATGCCGGTGCCACCGCCGACCACTGCGATAGGGGTGTGGCCGTGGCGCTGCATGCGGACGAGGCCGAGGATCGGGACGAGATTGCCTATGTGGAGACTCGTCGCCGTGGGATCGAAGCCGTTGTAGCACGTAACTTTTTCGTTGCGCAGGACGTCGGCAGCCCCGCCCGTCGAGCCGTAGATCGAGCCGCGCCACTCAAGCTCGTCGTATGCGTTAGTGAACCGGTTGCTCATGGCAGGGCTCCCAGGAGCGCTCGTGTCTCCTCTACGTCTTTTCTGATCTGGTCGGTTAGCTCAGGTACGCTGTCAAACGCGACCTCGCCGCGCAGCCGACGCACAAATTGCAAAGTCAGGCGCCGGTCGTATATGTCAGCGTCGAAATCGAGGAGATACGCCTCGACCGTCCTGACGCCCTTACCGAACGTGGGCCGGACCCCAATGCTGGTAGCTGCGACACGCCTCGTACCGTCGTCGAGCGTTGCGCGGGTGGCGTATATGCCGTCCATCGGTAATACGGAGTCCGGCGCTGCGGCCAAGTTCGCGGTCGGGTACCCAAGGACCCTGCCCCGGTGTTCGCCGTGTGTAACCGGACCCGACAGGCTGAAATCCCGGCCCAGCAAGGTGGCGGCCTCCTCCACCTGCCCGCTTTCGACGCATTTGCGAATCGACGATGATGAGACGAAGTCGTCCCCGACCTTCGCAGGCGACGCCTCCACGACTTCAAAGCCGTTCTGACGGCCCAGCGCGATCAACTCCGCGTTGCCAAGCCTGTCATGGCCCTGACGGGCCCCCGGGCCGATGACCAATAACTCCAGCCCGACCGTCTCGATCAGGGTGCGGATGAACTCCAACGCCGTGAGGCGCCGCACGGAGTTGTCGAAATCCACCGGGGCCACGAAGTCCAGGCCGACGCCTTCAAGGAGGTCAAGCCGTTCCTGAAGAGGGCACAGATAGCGGGCGTTGTGATCCGGGAAAATCACGCTGCGAGGTTGTTGCCGAAACGTGATCGCCACAGACGCGAGCGACCGCTCGGCGGCCGCCGCCATTGTTGCACGCAATAGCGAACGATGGCCAAGGTGCACACCGTCGAAGGTACCGACACAGACCGCCGATCCGCGTACGTTTACAACACGGGCGGAAAGTGTGTCAGACAGGTTCATTTCGGTCCAACCCCGCCGGCCGACCCGAAGCGGGCGTCATTTCTACCCCGCCAGGACGCCGGCCTTCGCACCGAGCGACTCCCACGCCTCCGTCAGCAGGTCCCTGGTGGTGTTCCAGTCGACGCATGGGTCGGTTATCGACACGCCATACCGCAACAGCGACGGGTCGTCCGCAAGTGTCTGGCTGCCCTCGTAGAGATGGCTCTCGACCATCATGCCCACGATGTGCCGGTTACCGCCGGTCCTTTGCGCCATCACGTTTCGGAACGCCACGGGCTGCAGATTGTGATCCTTGTTGCTGTTCGCGTGTGAGCAGTCGATGACGACGTTAGGATTCTCACCGGCAGCCCTCAACGCCTCGATCGCACTGTCAACGGATTCGGAATCGTAGTTCGGTCCCGTCTTTCCGCCCCTTAGCACGATGTGGCCCGCGGGATTGCCGGTGGTCTTCACGATGCTGGACCTGCCGTCTCCGTCCACGCCGAAAAATACGTGCGGCATCCTGGCCGCCAGCAGCGCGTCGACTGCTATCTGGATCGTGCCGCCGGTCCCGTTCTTGAACCCGATCGGCATGCTAAGACCGCTGGCCAACTGCCTGTGAGTCTGGCTCTCGACCGTGCGAGCCCCTATCGCTCCCCAGGAAACGACGTCGGCGAGGTACTGGGGTGTGATCGGGTCGAGCCATTCGGTTGCGATCGGCAAGCCCATTTCCACCACGTCCAGCATGAACTTTCGGGCACGCGTAAGGCCGTGCAAAACGTCGAAGGTTCCATTCATGTGCGGGTCGTTGATGAACCCCTTCCAACCGATGGTCGTACGAGGTTTTTCGAAGTAGACGCGCATCACGACGGCGACGCGGTCGTTCAGCTTGGCCGCGAGCCCGGCGAGTCGCTGTGCGTACTCGATGCCGGCGGTTTCGTCGTGAATGGAACACGGTCCGACCAGCATCAACATGCGGTCGTCTTCGCCCGTCAGAATCGCCCTGATCTCTTCTCGGGAGCGGTTGACAGTCTCCGAGATCGCCGGTGTGGCGGGGAGACGCGCCAGAAAAGCGTTGGGCGGCTCGAACGGGGTAATGCTATCGATATTCAGGTTTGAGTTTTGGCGTAAGGTCATTTCGTTCTTCTCAACTTGTCAGGGCATGGAGCCGCGGTCGTCCGCGGGACTGATGACGTTTCGGTTGCCGCGGCACACTCAGGTAATGGTTCTGTGGAGCCGCGAGGGGCGGGGTAAGGACGATCTTGTGCAGTGTCAACTGCTATAAGAACGCCCAATGCTAAACAACGGCGCCAGCCTGCAATACGCGTCGAAAGCGCCCGAGAAGAGTGTCCGGAGTCCGGTTGCGTTTGGGCTGATGGTGTTCATTGGGGTGACGGCCTGGTGCGGGAGCGGAGGTCTGCGGCCTCTCCCAGATATACGTGCTTTATTTCACGCTGAGTCTTGTCGGTGTTCCAGAGTATCAGAATCCGGATACACCTTACCTGCCCATGAGGGGTCGCGATTTCCTGAGCCGACACCAGCGGAACGTAGGTCCACCCAAGACCCACGCGGGCCGCGGTCGCGGGATATTCGACCGAAAGATCGGGGCTGGCCGTGAACAGAACCGCGGCGATGTCTTCCGGATCTACGGAATTCTCCCTGACTAACGCACGCAGTAGTTCTTCGGTCGCAGCCAACACCGACTCGCTGGTTCTCTCCGGAGCGGTCGTTGCCCCTCGTATGCCCCTCATCGGAATTTCGACCGTCCTCTATGCACGCGGCCGCCGGTGTGCGTCGATCATGTTTTGCTGGTCCCGCGTTCAGGTTTTCTCAAAGGCCTGGACGCATCGACAACTGGGTTGACTCTCAGCCGCGGCCGCGCAGATTCTACCCCGCGGGCAGACCTGTGGGCCATACCTCGCCCGTCGAATAGCGCCAACCTACGTCCACTTTCCAACTCAGGATCGTTTCCGTGTCGCGGCGGCGAGCGAACGAACGAACTCTCCGGCGCGCTCAGGCGCCGATTCCGGCGGGCCCGCATTTATGGCGTTGATGAGCGCGCTGCCAACCACGGCGCCGTCTGCGTAGGACGCGACTTCCTCCACGTGTTCCGGAGTGGATATGCCGAATCCCACCGCAACGGGCAGGTCGGTGTGCCGCCGCACCATCCCGACAAGATCGCGCACCCTGGTCGACATCTCGGCGCGGGCGCCGGTCACGCCGAGCACAGACACGCAGTAGACAAATCCACCGGCGCGGCTGCAGGCCGCCTCCACGCGCCGCTCGGTAGAGGTGAGCGCGATCAAGGGAATAACGCTCACCCCGGCAGCCGCGGCCGCATCGGTCAGCGGTCCGGCCTCCTCGGCGGGCAGGTCCGCTGCGATGAGTCCGTTCACTCCGGCCGATGCCGACATGCGGCAATACCGTTCGATGCCAAGGGACAACACAGGGTTGTAGTAACCCATAAAGACGAGGGGGACATCGACCCCCAGCGCGCGGGCGGCCTGAGCGGCTTCAATCGACGACCGTACCGTAGCGCCTGCTATCAACGCATCGTGGCTGGATTTTTGGATCGTCGGCCCCTCGGCCAGGGGATCGCTGAACGGGACTCCCAACTCAATCACGTCGGCGCCGGCGTCGGCGACCGCCTTCACGATGGCCGGAGTAAGGTCGGGCCGGGGATGACCGGCGGTCACGAACGGCACGAGCGCGATGCGCCCCGCCTGCCGAGCGGCGTCGAATGCTTTTCGGATCGGCTCGTTCAAATCTTTGTCCCGCTTGCGGTCGTTCTCAATTCAAGTCACCTTTGCCAGAATCAACGCAGCAGTGTTGTGGAGTCCGTGCATGAAGATGCAAGGCCAGATCGATCGGGTTCTAAGGTACACCCACGCCAGAGCCAGCCCCAATATGAACGTGGGCACGAGTGACGCAATATCCAGATGCGCCAACGCAAAGAGGGCCGAACTCAGCATAACCGCCGCCGCCATGCTGTACCGATTCGCAAGCCCGGGCATAGCAAACCCGCGAAAGAATATCTCCTCGGCGATGGGACCCCAGGCCCCAACCAGGACGAAAGCAATAACGATCGAACCGCCGGCCTCATCGAGCAGACTACGGGCGGTTTCGGGCGGGATCAGGAAGGACGCGTTCAGCAGGTCGACCACGTAGGTCCACACAAGAACCCCGGCGAGACCGGCAATCCACGCGCCGACGGCGAAGAGGTACGGAACATTCCCTTGCGGCCGGGTGAATCCCAGGGACGCCAGACCGGCGCCGTACTTCACGACGGAAAAGGTAAGCGCAGCTATCACAAACATGCCTTCAAGCAAAGCGAAGAGCACGATTGACGACGGCACGCCCAACAGTTCCCGGCCCTCGAGGGGCAGGGGCGAATCGTCAGCGCCGGAGGGGTCCGCAACTGCAAACAGGGCCAACAAGGCGACCATGATCGCCGCGGCGCTGAGCAGCGCCGCGAAAACTACGTCACGAGGATTCCACGGCGCCCGGAACATTCGACGGGTAGGTTCGGGTGTTCAGGACCCCGACCAGGAGACGTCGCCAAAGAGGTCGCGGGGGTGGTCTTTCGACGCGAACTCCATGTACTCGGCCTTTGATCGTCCTATCGTAGTGAAGTCGCCGTGGCCGGGCAGCACAACCGTTTCGTCATCCAACGGGTAGAGCTTCGACGTGATCGAATCCACTATCTGGGTGAGGGTCACAGGGCTCCTCGACTTGCCCGGTCCGCCCGGAAAAAGCGTGTCGCCGGTGAACACGTGGGCAGAACCGTCAGGATCGGCCAAGAGGTAACACGTGGAGCCGTCGGTATGACCCGGCGCGGCGATCGCGGAAAGCGAAATCCCGCAAGCTTCGACGATGCTGCCGTCAGACACGTCGAGCTTCCCGCCGATCGTCTTGTCCGCAATCGCCGGGGCGTCCTGTTCGCCAATGCCGACGGGCACGCGAAAGACATTCAGGACGTCGTCAAACCCCTGAAGGTGGTCCCAGTGGTTGTGTGTGATGAGCACGCATCTGACGTTCGTCTGGCGCGCGGCCGTAATCAACTTGTGCGGCTTGTCCGGCGTATCGATGATGATGCTGGACCGGTCTTCGCGGTCCGTGATCAGGTAGGCGTTGTTCGAGAAGCCTGAAATGAACCGTTCGATCTTCCAGCGGGCGCCTTCATAAACTATCGACATGGCAGTTCCACGTTCCTTTCTCGGCGGATTCGAACGCGCCGTCCGCGGCTTGTTGTCTTTGACCGGCAGATCACCGTACTGAGCAGGCGAGTTCGTCCGCCGAACAGGCGGGTTTTCAGAGCGCCTGCGGTTCCGGATCTGCGGCTGGCGCAACTGTCCGCTCTTCGCCGGCAGCGTTTTCGGCGCCGGAGGTTTCGACCGGTTCGGGCCGGGCAGGCCTGATCGAAAGCGGGTCTCCACCCTCAAGCAACACCTTCAGTTGGTCCCCGTCAATGGTCTCGAACTCAAGGAGGAACTGCGCCAGCCCATCGAGTTGCTCCGTGCGGTCGCTCAATATCTGGTTCGCCGTATCGCGGCCTTCATCGAGCAGCCTGCTGACCTCGCTGTCGATCAGATTCTCGGTACGAATGCTGTAGTCTCGCTCTTCGGAGATTTCACGGCCGAGGAATATCGCTTCCTGCCGCCTTCCGAATGAACGCAATCCCAGCTTGGCGCTCATGCCGTAACGGGTAACCATCTGGCGGGCCATGCGGGTCGCCACCTCGATGTCGTTGCTGGCGCCGGTGGTTACTTCGCCGAACTTGATCACTTCCGCCTGTCTGCCGCCCATGGCGGTTGCGAGCATGGCCAGGAACTGAGTCAACGTCTGTAAATAGCGGTCTTCCTCGGGAAGGTAGCGCGTGTATCCGCCCGTCTGCCCGCGGGACACGATCGATATCTTCCAGACCATGTCTGCGCCCGGCATGTGATAGGCGACCAGAGCGTGGCCGGCCTCGTGATAGGCGGTAAGCTCCCGCTCGCGATCGCTGATCACGCGACTCTTCCGGGCCGGGCCGGCAATCACGCGGTCGATGGCTTCGGTGAGGTCGTCCAGTTCGATCGATTTCTTGTTCCGCCGGGCGGCGAGCAGGGCCCCCTCGTTGATGAGGTTGGCGAGATCGGCGCCGGAAAAACCCGGTGTCTGCTTGGCGATGGACGACAAGTCGACCGACTTCTCGAGCGGCTTGCCTTTGGCATGTACGTCGAGTATCGCCGTACGGCCGCGAATGTCGGGGTTGTCCAGTATGACGCGCCGGTCGAACCTGCCGGGCCTGAGAAGCGCAGGGTCGAGGATGTCCGGCCTGTTGGTGGCAGCGATAACTATGACGTTCGTTGCGGTGTCGAACCCGTCCATCTCCACGAGGATCTGGTTAAGGGTCTGTTCCCGCTCGTCGTGACCGCCGCCGAGACCTGCGCCCCGGTGCCTGCCGACGGCGTCGATCTCGTCAACGAAGACTATGCAGGGCGAGTGGCGTTTGGCCTGTTCGAACAGGTCACGCACACGCGACGCGCCCACGCCCACGAACATTTCGACGAACTCCGAGCCGCTAATGGAGAAGAACGGCACTCCGGCCTCACCGGCCACCGCCCTCGCCAGGAGCGTCTTGCCCGTGCCGGGAGGACCGACGAGCAGCACGCCGCTCGGTATGCGGGCGCCGAGGGCCTGGAATCGCTCCGGGAACTTGAGGAACTCTACGACCTCTTCCAGCTCCTGCTTCGCTTCAGGAATGCCCGCGACGTCAAAGAACGTCACGGTGGCTTTGGTTCCGACGAACATACGGGCCCTGCTGCGGCCGAAGTTCATGGTCTGGTTATTGTTGCCCTGCGCCTGCCGCATCATGAACAGCAGCACCCCGCCGAACAGGATGAGCGGCAGGAAAGTGATGAGCACTCCGAACAAGCTGCTCAGCCCGCTCGATCCCTTGACTTCGACCGAATAGGCGCCGGGGTCGACTCCGGCGTCGTTCATGATCTGAACGAGGCTCGACCCCTGTTCCTTGCGTGAACTGAATACCCTGGCTCCGTCGGTAACGGTCAGCGATTCGCCGCGCACCTCTATGCGAATTCGCTCAGAACTGGCGTTGCTGCGCGCCAGTGAGATCACCTCGGTGATCTCGATCTCCTGCGGGCCGCCAAGGGGTTGTCTGAAAAACAGGAGGGCGACCGTGACGACTGCCACCACGATCAGCAAATAGACAATACCGTTACGTGTGCAACGGTGGGTCATGGCATTACCTGAAAGTCTAGGATCTGGAAGGGTGTGGAACTCTCGGCTTCACCTGACTCGCCAGCCTCAAGTGGCCTAGCGTAGGTCTGAGGAGGTGTTATTCGCCGAGTTTCTCAATCGTACCACAAGGGCAGTTCACGCTCCCGAACGTTCGGAACCGGGTAATTCGAATCTTGCTGTGCTGAAAATGCGAAAAACCCCCGACGATACCGTCGGTCGCGCATTGCTCGTTACTATATAATCCCAACGCCGGGCAAAGGTCCCGGTAAACGCCCTTACACCCGACCGCTCAGCGGCGTTTGCAAGAGCGACTCTCCACAGGAGCGGAAAGCATAGCAAGAGACTACCGGGTCAACCGCCGCATACGAGCCCCCATCGTACGAGTAATCAGGGGCGAGGATTCCAGCAGTTCGACCGTGATGCCCATACAAGACGCCATTAGGCTGGCAGATGAGGAAGGCCTCGACCTGGTCGAGGTAGCTCCGAACCAATCGCCGCCGGTTTGCAGGCTGCTTGATTATGGCCGCTTCAAGTTCATTCAGGCCAAGAAGGCCAAAGAGGCCAGGAAGGCCTCAAAGGGCACAAACCAGCAACGCGAAGTCCGGATGCGTCCGCGCATCTCGGACAACGATATTCAGTCAAAGATAAGAACGGTAAAGGGACTGCTGGCAGAAGGCGCCAAGGTGCGCGTGGCGGTCCTTTTAAGAGGACGAGAGAACACACACCCCGAAGTTGCCATGAAGGTCCTGAGACGAGTCGCCGAGGGCGTCGCGTCCGAGGCGAGGCTTGAGCGACCACCCACCAGGGAGGCCCGCTCCATAGCCATCATACTTGCGCCGGCAGGCAGCCCCGGTCAGGCGCCGGCGACGGTCGCTGCGGCGTCGGGTGGAACAGCATATAGCGGAGACGGGATCCAAAACTGACGTTATGCCAAAGATGAAGACTCACAAAGGCGCAAAGCGCCGATTTCACCTTAGCGCCGGCGGCAAACTGCTACGAACAAAGGGCCCGAAGAGTCACTTCCGCCGAAACAAGGCCAAGCGGGTAAGGCGGCTGTTCGCGCGCAAGGTGGGCCTTGACTCCGCGACATTGTCCCGGAGCATCAAGCATGCGATTTCGGGCGCCAAGCGCTAGGTTCGCGCCCTGACACGACCTTTCGTCGCAGGGCTGAGGCACAATTAGACAACAGGTTATCGAGACGGAACACGCGCTCGCCCGCAGACGACCCCCGGATATCGTCCGGTTCCGGCTGCGGAATGGATCCAGGCAAGCGCGCCGCACATCAACTGACCGCATAGATCGCGGGAGAACAAATTGGCCAGGGTAACTAGCGGACCACACACAAGACGTCGGCACAAGCGTGTGCTGAAGGCGGTGCGCGGCCATCGCGGATCGAGGAACAGGCGTTATCGCCTAGCCAGGGAGTCGCTGCTTCACGCGATGGCCTACTCGACGATCGGCCGCAAGCTGAAGAAGCGCGAGAACAGGTCCCTCGCGATCATTCGCATCAACGCCGCCGCCCGTGAAAACGGCATGACGTACAGCCAGTTGATCCACGGCCTGAAATTGGCCAACGTGGACCTGGACCGCAAGTCGCTTTCGGAACTGGCCGTTAGGGAACCGTCGGCCTTCACGGTAGTGGTCCAGGCGGCAAAGTCGGCCGTCGGGGCCTGATCGCATCGCCTGACCGGCAGGTTCAGGCGGCAAGATGCCGGTCGAAGAACCCGGCCACCCTGTTCACGTACTCCCCGCGCCTCGTGCGGTAACCCTGCACGTGCCCCGCTCCCGGGACTATCCACACCCCGCGGCCGCTGGCCGGCGACTCCGCGTCTGCGCCGATCGCCCGGCCCAGAATTCGAGCGTGGCGAACCGGCACCATTTCGTCGCTCTCACCGTGCACGATGAAGATCGGAGTGTCGGTCGCGGCAACCATTCTGGCTGGCGAGACTTCCTGAATGTCCAGTCCGAACATCAACCTCGCCATGAATTCCATCCCCGGCGTAAACAAGTACAGGGGTTTCTTCGATCCCGTCAGGCTCTCGCGAACCCTGACTGTCAAGTCTGCGAATGAACTGTCTGCCACCACCGCCGCCGCGGTGCCGGGGTTGGAGCAGGTCATGAGAGCGATCGCAGCGCCCAGCGAAGAACCGTGCACGCCGACCCTGCCTCTGTCCACGCCGCTCGCGACGAGAAAATCGAGCGCGCCCAGCAGGTCCAGACGTTCGTAGAAGCCGACCGAACCCGAGTCGCCGCCCGAATCTCCGCATCCGCGCAGGTCGAACATAAGCAGCCCGAAACCCCGGTCCGAGAGGTCCCTCGCCAGTCCCAGGCCTCCGGCGGCCGGATTGGCCCTGTTCGTGCCGAAGCCGTGGACCATGACGATCCAGCGGGACAGGGCAGGATCCAGAGCCCCTTGCTCGCCCTGGGGAGGTACCAGCCATCCGGCCAGTTCCAGTTCGCCGTCCCGGCTCCTGAAAGAGACGTCGCTGAACGCCAGGCCAACCGCCGACGGGTCGTCCTCCGGCCTGATCCTCACCGCTCGGGTCATGCCCGCGGCCATCCCCGCCGAAACGGCCACATATGCCCCGGCGGCGACGGCGCTTAGTAGCGCAATCCTGCGGACCCAGCCCATTACATGCTCCAACGGTTAACCGATTCCGCCGCCGAACTTCGTCAGCGCGAACCACAGCGCCGGATCGGCATAAGAGTAACGGCAAATCCACCGCCATGCGATGCGGGGCCCGATCGACGAGGCGCAATCCCCCACGGATTCCGGCAGCGATATCCTCGCGGCGCGCGGCCCCGGTTAAACCGGTCGCGCCGGCCGCAAGCCGGACCTCCTGATCAACGCTGTCACCAGTATCAGGTCGGCCCATAACAACGTGCCGATGCAGAGATGGAGCGCCCTCGCCCACTCGTCAAACCTCGTCCAGGGGTTCGCTGCGCCGACGAGGGTCTGTGCCAGAATCAGACCGATCGCGGCCGCTGCGCCCCACCTTGGGAGACTGTCGGCGCCGCACACGCGCCATACCTTGAACGATGCGATAACGACGGTGACCGCAGTCGCCAGGGACACGAGCCGGTGGATCATGTTTATCCACGCCAGTTCCGACTGCGGGACCACCGCACCTCCGCACAACGGCCACGACGGGCACACTACGCCCGCGCCGCGCCACACAGCGTAGGACCCGGTCAGAATGGCCGCCATCGCCGCGACGGCCGCCCAGGCAACGAGTCGCGTCGTGAATCTGTCATCCGCGCGCATCCCGCGGCCGGCGAGTCGAGCCCCCGGCCGGGCAGCCGCGACCAGAGCGAATCCGAGGAGCAGGATCGTCGATTCGGCCATCGTGAGATGAAGCGTGCGAAGCGACGGGCGCAGATCGCTCAGCACCACCGCGCCTCCGATCACGCCGACAACCGCAATAAGCGCAAGCGACGCAGTCGTGAGCCAGGTCGCGCGCTTGTCGCTTCCGGTTTTGGTCCACGCCCTCACCGCTGCCGCCAACAACGCCAGTCCGACCAGCGCGCCCGCGGTGCGATGCGACCACTCGATCAGCGCGTGCTTCTCGATGGGAGGCGCCAGCCGCCCGTAGCAGAGTGGCCAATCGGGGCAGCCATCCCCCGACTCCGTCACCCTTACGACGCCTCCTAACGTTATTTGCAGGATTGCGCCGATCAGCGACGCAGCCAGCAGCCACACCAGCCAACTGTCCCGTGCTGACAGGATGGTTCCGCTGACGCCGGTTTGCGCACGCGGTTCAGTCAGATCCGTCTGCATCGACAAGCCGTCCCAGAATCACCCAACCTGTAGCTGGCCGGTTTTGAAGATATTCAACGCCGCGTGGCCGCATCAACGGGTCGTCCCCGAATCGCCAGCTTTGTAGCCGACAGGTTCATGAGAATCTTCAGCATCGCGTGGCCGCATCAAAAAAACTACGCGCCGCCAAGGGTAAGGTCCAATTGCTTCGGCAGCCAGGCAATGGGAATAAAAATACGGCGCGGCTCAGGTGCGTTTGACCGCGATTAACTCGGCATGGACCAGAATCCGCCGGTCGTAGACATTCGGAGGCCAGCACGTGACCAGAATAATCCGGGAGTTCGGCGAGTCGGTGATCGTCAGGTCGTCCTGGTGGACCTGTTCAGTTGCGATTACCCGGTACAGGTACTCTGCGTCCTCTGTCACGAGCACCACGTCGACGGGGTCCTGGCGAATGAGGTCGGCTATATTCGGCAAGCGCCGAAACACGTTGCCTTCGCCCTGCAGGACGCTCCGCAGGTGCCCGAAGTACCATCCCTGCGCCATCTGGCCGGGGTTTGCCGTCTCCGGTATGTGTCCGACTGTGTTGTCCGGAGTCTCGTACGACAGCTGGTCCCCGATGTTTACGAGGCCTAGTTCCGCGACGCTCGAATCCAGGCCCACCGCAGGGATCTGGATTCGGACCGCGTTACTGCCCGCGGCTTGAGCCACGTTCCGGTCACGCGAGGATACCGGCTCGAACCCATCGGGCAGGCTCGGCCCGCCGAACGGCGCGGCACCGGCCCAGTACGGCTCGACCCAGTACTTCGGATTGGTCAGGTTGGCCGGATAGACCGACGCGAGATCGAGTACGTCCACAACCGGCGCATCAACCTCCGCAGGGCCAACGCGGGACAACCCGGAATCATCCGGCCGGCTTTCAGCGGCTTCCGATCGCGCCTCTACGGCAGATTGAAGCGTCGAATCCCTCACAGCGGGCACCGGTGCGGCCTGCCCGAGCAGTTCCGGCAGCGCAGACGGGGCGGCTTCTACCTGAAAACGTTCAGCGTCGGAACCGGACCGTGCGCCGGAGTACAGGTAGTAGGCGACCAGCGCGAACATGACCAGCCCGACGACGATCAGGGTTATCGAGATCGTCTTCGGCCAGGCCGGACGGATCCTGGGCGTTCGGCGCATCTCCGCAATATCGTTCATACGACGAGTGTCTGATCGGCTCTTGCGCCGGTGAACGATCCGCCCTTTAGCCGGGCTCCGGGCTCAATCGGCCGGCCCTGAGAGTCCAGGGCCAACGTTCCGCCGGCCTGTCCCGTTTAGTGGTACCTCGGACTCGCCCCCTGGATGATCGGCTCGTTGAGGTGAATCTCTCCATTGCGGATCTTGATGTTGAATCCGCAGTCGGGAACGGTGCAAACCCATGCCTTATAGTGCACGGCCGCCCCCTGACCGCCAAAGTCTGAAAGTGGTACCAGTACTCCTGTTGAACAAGACTGGCACAATGGAAGGTCGTGCGATTCCAACTTCTACCTCTTCCCTCTCACGATTGAAAGAATCGTGAGGATACGCTGCCGGGTTCGGTACCCGGAGTAATCTAGTCTATCGGCTTACTTCCGTCGCTGGTTTGCATTCTGCGGTCAGCATGCCGGTCAAAACGCGTCAACCGGAACAAAAAACCAGCCAAAACCCCGAAATTGAGGCCGGCCGGGAAGCTCTTGCGACAAGCACACCAGCCGGCAATCCATCACTCCCATCGCGTCAGCCAAAACGCCAAATCACACGTTTGCCGGTAACTGTTCAGACTTGCTGAGAAATGCGGGAATTACCCTCTCCTGTTGTCATTCTGAGGAGCGCAGCGACCAAGAATCTAAAATCCTTGCACAGACGCCGGGCCGTCGGGCAATGGACGTCCCCCAAAGGCGGGCCTTGGATTCCTCACTCCGCTAACGCTGCGTTCGGAATGACTTTTTCGGGAGACCCTCAAGATTCAACTCGTAGAGTCTGAACATTTACGTCAGCCGAATAGCTCTAGCGCCCGGGAGACCAGCCGATTACATGTCAGCAAAAAAAACCAAAAAAACAATACTTGGGATAGAGACGTCCTGCGACGAGACGGCGGCCGGAATGGTGGACCAGGACGGCCGGCTGCTGGCGAACGTCGTGGCGTCTCAATCTGAACTGCACGCACGCTTCGGCGGGGTGGTCCCAGAGGTTGCGTCGAGACAGCACCTGCTGTCGATAAAGGGCGTTCTCCGCAAGGCGCTCGACGAGGCGGGGACCGGTTGGGAAGACATCGACGCGATCGCCGTTACAAACGGGCCCGGACTTGCCGGAGCGCTGATCGTCGGCGTAAACGTCGCCAAGGGCCTTGCGGCCTCGCTGGGAGTACCCCTGATTGGCGTGAACCACCTGGCCGGCCACGTCTACTCGGCATGGATCGACAGCGGCGCCGGGGCCGCCGTGGACGATAGTCGACTCCCCGCGCCGGGGCACGGTCCGGTTACCCCGCGCATGTGCCTCATCGTGTCCGGGGGCCACACGGAACTCGTGCTGATGGACGAACAGGGGCGATTCAGGATGGCCGGCGAGACCCGCGACGACGCCGCGGGGGAGGCGTTCGACAAGGTAGCCAGGGTGCTGGGCCTGCGGTACCCCGGCGGCCCTGAGATTCAGCGCGCGGCCAGAGCCGGGGGAAGGACTGAACCGCTTCCCCGCGCGTGGCTGAGAGGTACCGACGACTTCAGCTTCAGCGGACTCAAGACGGCGGTGATCCGCCGGGCGCGGCAGGAAGGGATCTATCCGCCTCCGGACGGGGGGCCTCCCTGGGAAAAGGTGGCCGCGCTGGCCAGGGAGTTTCAGGATTCGGTAGTGGACGTTCTGGTCAAAAAGACCGTCGACGCGTCCGCAAGATTCGGGTGCGGCGAGGTGGTGCTGGCCGGCGGTGTCGCCGCCAACACAGCGCTCAGGGAAACCTTGTCCCGCGCATCGGACGTGCACGTGGCCGTGCCTCCGGTTGCCTTGTGCACGGACAACGGCGCAATGATCGCCATGGCTGGGCTCGTGGAACTGGAACGCGGCAATACGTCACGCTGGGACCTCGACGTGATTCCCGGGATGCGGCTCGCCGCCTGAACGATCCCGCGCAGGCCTAGAGCAGGGGATGCCGGATTGCCCCGAACGGCCGGGAGGGCGTGCCGGGCCCGACACGCTGGCCCAACTGGGCGCGCTGATGTTCAAACCTCGCCGCGAACATCTCAGCCGCGCCGGCGTCAGCGCTGTCCACCTGGCCTCCGACGGCGCCGCCCGGCGTCTGAAACGTCAGCATTGTCCCCGGCCGCCTGAACCAGTAGTCGGCCAGAAGCGCAAGCGAGACGACGGCCACGACTGCGGCGGCGATCGCTCCGACAGATTCGTTCCGGGTCACCTGCCAGACGCCGACCGCCGCGATGAGGCCTATGACTCCCCATACGGCGCTGCGTCTGTCCCTCGACCTGCGTTCGAGCTTTACTGCGCCCACGTCAGCAATGCGGGCCGTCTCGGAGATGGTCTGGTCCTCGCCGCCGCCTGCGTAGAGCACCCGCTGATCCGTAAGAATGAACCGTGCGCCGCCCGTGCCGGCGGTTTCAGTTATCCATTCTTCGCCCGGTAGCAGCGCCAGCGGACCGGTCTCACCTGCCAGCCCCTCGTCCTCCGAAATGCCGGCGATATGCGATTTAACAGCCATTGCCGAGGTCCTGCCGCGGGCCGCAACGCCTCACCGATTCGGCTGCAAACGCGCCGCGCCGAGGGGCAACTGCCGCGTCATATCTTTGGGTGTGGTCATCGATCGATACAGGTAGATCAAACCCTGCTGTTCCCTGGCGCCATATACCGATTCCAGTTTGTCCGGACCAAGGGCGAATATCAACTTCGCCTCGCGGGTGATGGAATTTTCCGGAAGTGCAGGAAATCTCCGGTACAGGTCGACCGCGACCGACTCCAGTGCACGGTCGCCCAGCAGTCGCGCCATCGCGCACAGCCCCGGGAGTACAGCGTTCACGGCGATCTCTGCGGCCCGCCCGCTCCCGATCAGGGAACGCCTGCCGCCTTCACCCGGCGCCTCGAACGCGCGGATGACTTCTCGGGGAGTTTTGGATCCAACCACGACCGCGGTCACTGCACGCGCCGGGCCGCCGCCTTCGCACCATCGCGCCGCCAACCGCGCCGCTCCCCTGATCCGACGTTCCGGCGCGTTGTCCGGCCTTCCCGCCGGCCGCGTCCAGGTCGGGGCCGTCCCGTTCAGCCTGCAGGCGCCTGCGGGTTTGTCTGCAAATCCACCCGCCCAAAGCAGCAGGTCCTCGATTCGAGAGACGTCCCCGGCAGGCGACCATGAAGTTAACGTGTCCCACGGCAGCCTGCGGGCCAACTCCCTGAACTGCCGCTTGTTCCGTGGAAAGCCCATGCACTCCATCACGGCGGCATACAGCGACTGGTCCACGCCCTCGTGACTCATCGACAACTCCGCCCCGCTGACCCTGGCCGCGAAACGCTCCTCGCCGGCGGTGGTCAGATCGAGCGGCAACGGCAATGGCTCGACGACCGGTAGGTCGGGACTCGGAGTCGGTTTAGAACAGCCCTTCCTGAGTGGATTTCCGCCAAGCAGCGGTCCCAGCCGCAGTTCCCGCACTTCGCGACTGTCAGACGAGATCGTGGCCGTCTCGCCCGCGTTTTCCAGGAACGCGTGGAACGTCACGCCGTTGTAGCGCGGGTCCTTGTCGTGCCCATGCGCTCGCCAGCCGTTTCGCCTCACGTGAATCTCTACGTCGCCCGTTATCCTAGCCCCGTCGTCCCTCATAAGGACCGCGTCCACAAAGTCTGGGCCGTAGCTGCCGCCCCGTCTGCCGGCATAGACAACTCGATACCAACGTCCGTCGCTGGCCTTCAGCGAGATGTCCCGTCCTGCCGACCGCCTCCACGCGTCCTGGAGGGTCTTCTCCGGCATGCCTCGCGGCGACTTTCGGGCGTTGCCGCGGGCCGAATTCGTACTACTGCCATCCGCCGCAACGACATAAGCGGTCCGTTTGCGAACGGAGCGTTCGGCGACCCGCATGCGCCGTGTCGGGCCCGGGTCGGCGGCGGGACGCAGAATTAACCGGCCGACGCCCGATCCGATCGCATACACGGTGTTTCCCGGAACGCTACAGTTGCTCCCATCGGCGCAGTAGTGTGCCGAATCTTCGCGAACAAGCTGCGATATATGCGTGGCGCGTTGATCGTCGGCCACTGCGCGTTCGCCTTGAGGCCCACCGATTGCGACGGTCATCGTTGACTAGCTGCCGAACGGGTGGTTGCGATTGGAGTTCACGAACGCCCTCGCGTTTTCGAACATCAGGTCCCCGATGCCGAGCGTTACTGAGAAGTCGGAAGCCAGATGTTTGCCCGAAGCGCGGGTCTTGCTGACTACGTCCTGCCACGCCGCCAACGACTCCGGATGGTCCGGCTCGCCGGGGTGGCCGAGCGAAGCGGTGAAGTCGTTGGGTCCGGCGGTGACCCCGGTCAGCCCGGGAACTGTGAGTATCTCTTCGAGGTTTTCCCAGCCGGTCTTAGACTCGATCTGGCCGAACACCAGCATGTTTGCGTTGGACCAGTTTGAGAAACTCAGTTTGCCGCCCATAGCAGTGATTTTCTCGTCGTCCCCGAATTCGGTCCCGCGGCCGCCGCCCCACGATCGTTGCCCGGCCGGTGGAAACAGGCAGGCGTCCGCCAACATTTGGGCCTGCTCGACGTTATCGATGTGCGGCCCGACGATGCCCTGAACCCCGCGATCGAGGAACAAATTTATGGTGTCTGAGCTAATGTTCGGCACTCTTGCCGTGACCGACATCCCGTAGCCATTGGCGACACGGCAGATCTCGTCCACCGACTCGGGGGTGAAATGGCCGTGCTCTCCGTCGACGTTGATGGAGTCGAACCCGCACTGAGCGGCGATCTCGATGAGTTGCATCGAGGGGAATATCAGGCCAAAGGCCACGGCCTTCCTGCCCTCCCGATTTCTCTGCATTATGGAATTTTCAATCATTTTTTAGCTGACCTCCTAGCCAGTGTGTTCGGTCTTAATGACTTTTCTTGACTTTCCCGCGTTTCTGAATCCCAGGCCAGGTTTTAACCGACCTCTTTTTTGGCTGACTTCCTGACCAACGTGTTCAGATTTACGGACCTTACTCGCCCCTTCCGCGTATCGGAATACCAGACCCGATTCAGCTGAAGAAATTCGATCAAAGGATATCTCCTGAGAAGTTTAACCTTCCTGGCCAGTACCCTCGGTTGGACACGCAGATGCGGTCATTAGCCCGTCCGCATCCTAAATCCCGCGGGTCGATCCTCCGGCAGAGGTGGTTCGTTTCATCGGCGGGTGCCGCGCTATTTCGTTTTCCACGAATTCCAGGCCGAGTCCCGGCGCGTCCGATAACTCAACGTAGCCGTCCTTCTGCCTCGGGAAACCACTTGTCACGTCGAAGTAGTGCGGGTCATAAAACTCTGCGTGGTACTCCTGAATCAGGAAGTTCCATACCGCCGCGTCGAGGTGCATCTCTGCCATCGCGCCAATCGGGGAGCAGACGTTGTGCGGCGCCATCGTCGCGTGTTCGGCCTCGGCAAGAGTGGCGATCTTCCTGAGCTCCGTGATGCCGCCTGCGTTTGCGATGTCCGGCTGCAGCACGTCGACCGCCCTCGCCTTTAGCAGCTGATTAAACGGAAATATCGTGTACAGCCGCTCGCCCGTGGCTATCGGGATGTCGACGCGGTCTCTAACCTCCGCCATCTCGTGCACGTTCTCCGGCGAAACCGGCTCCTCATAGAAGAGCGGGCGGTACTCCTCCATCCGCTTACCGAGTTGAATCGCAGTAGCGACGTTGAACTTGGCGTGCGCCTCGACGAGTATGTCGACCTCCGGCCCGACCGCGTTTCGAACGGAGGCCACACGGTCCTGCGCAAGCTGGGCCTCCTTGAGGGAGATCGTGTAGTAGTTCGTCTGGCCGAACGGGTCGAACTTGAGTGCCGTGTATCCCATATCCACCACGACCCTCGCCTCATCCGCGTTCTGCGCGGGCGTGCCTGGGTTCGTGTACCAGCCGTTGGCGTACACCCTGATTTTCGTACGATGCGCGCCGCCGAGCAGCCGGTAGACCGGCTGATCAAGGATCTTGCCCTTGAGGTCCCACAGCGCCATGTCAATCCCGGACAACGCGGTCGTCGCGATGCGTCCGCCGCGCGCCTGCTGGTCCATGTACAGCACGTTGTGCAGCACGCCGGAGTCAAGCGGGTCTTTTCCCACGAGGTAGCGCGCCGTCAATCCTTCGACGAACGACATCACCTCTGCGTCGTTCTGCATGGGGCTGGCGTCGCCGAGGCCTGTCAGCCCGGGCTGATCGGTGTTCAGTTTCACCATCAGCCAATTACGGCTTGCGTTGTGGTGATTGGCCGAGAATCGCCTGAACTCGACACCCGTTATCGCTGGCATCGCATCTCCCTGTTAAACCCCGGCCTTCCATGGCCGGCGAGGGCCCGTTAACGTTTAAATTCGGCCGCAGGATTGGAATCGACGGTCCCACTGGGGCTCGCATTTTGCGCCCGCAGTCGCCGCCGGGCGTGTCTTAGCAGTGTACGGGCCCGGACAGTACCGCCGCCGCGGCCGCCGGTCGAATGAACGGCGCGCAGGAGACATTAACGCCCCCTAACCTCCGACGCGCCGGCCCCTTGAGTACAATCCAGCCAGCCGGCAGCGGCGCCGGAGAAGGCCAAAGAAGGAAAACCACATGTCTAGGCCGATCATCATCATCTGCATCGACGGGTTCGACCCCGAGTACCTTGAGGCGGCCGGGATGCCCAACCTGCGGGACATCGGACGCAAGGGATTCATGACCACGGGCCGGTCGATGATGCCGTCCGTCACCAACGTGAACAACGTCTCGATCGTCACCGCCAGCTATCCCTCAGAGCACGGTATCTGCTCGAACTACAGGTGGGTCAGGGAGACGGGCGAAGGGTTCTACCTTGAGTCGGCCGACAACATCCTCTCCCGGACGATGTTCCGGCGCGCCGGCGAACTCGGAATGACGTCGATCGTGGTCACGGCCAAAGACAAGCTACGTACGCTCGTCGGCGTCGACGCCACGATGTCGATCTCCTCCGAGCGAGCGCCCGAGTGGATCACGGCCGCCGTCGGCCCCGCGCCGGAGGTCTACTCGCTCGAAGTGAACGGCTGGGTGATCGACGTCGGCAACTTCATCATGAAACAACGGCCCGTCGACATCGCCTATCTCACGACTACGGACTTTGCGATGCACATGAACCCGCCCGACCACCCGGAGGCCATCCGGCACATGGCCATCCTCGACGACGCTATAGGCCGTCTCGCCGCCAGCCACCCCGACGCGGCGATCCTGGTCACGGCCGACCACGGGATGAACGCCAAGACCGAGATGGTCGACCTGAAAGCAATCCTGTCTGCGCGGGGCATCGAGTCCAACCCGGTCGCGATCATCAAGGACCGCTACGTCTTGCACCACTCGAACCTCGGCGGGTGCATGTACATCTACCTCGATCCGGCAAACGTCGGCGAAGCCATTGCGGTCCTCCGCGACACTCCTGGCGTCGACGATGCCATGACCAGAGAGGCGGCAGCGGCCCGATTCGATCTCAGGCCCGACGCGATCGGCGATATCGTGGCAACCGCCTTTCCCCAAGTCGTGTTCGGGGACGCGGCCGAGGTCTCGATTCCGGACGGCCTGCGTTCCCACGGTTCCAGTCACGAGCGGGACATCCCGATAGTCGGCTACAACGGCGACTTCGACGGTTTCGAGTTCCGCGAGAATCGCGACGCCGGCCGCTACGTGTTCGAACGAGTGCTCGCATGACCCGAAAAAGTTCACCGGCTATTCACCGGTTTCGTATGCCGGCTTCAAGTAACAACACCGAGCGGAGAACGCTCCGCAAAATGGAGCGACCATGCTTCGAATAGCCGCCCGTATCAGCCCCGATTGGCTTGACCGGCCTGAAGACCTCAGGCTGCTAAAGCAGATCGGCATCGACTTCGTGGACACGACGATCGACGCGTTCGCCGGCTACCGGACGGAAGGCCGCCGATTGAGCCGCGACGACGTGTCGAGGACCCTCGGAATTCTCGAAAGCGCGGGGCTGCGGATGGAGCGTTGCCAGGTCACTCACGACGATCTGCGAAACGCATTTCTGTGTCAGCCTGGCGGCCAGGGGGAGATCGAAGACCTCGCGGCAAACACCGCAATCCTCGGGGAGTTCGACGTCCCAGTCCTGGGCATACAGGTCTTCCATTCCCGGCAGGTGGTCAGCTGGGACGACACGATCTCGTGGCCGGAAGGCCGGGGCGGATCGACTCACCTGCGGCAGGACTTGAAAACCGCGCTCGACCGCCCGAGCCGGCCGGACGCGCCGAGCCGCGACCAGCTATGGGAGGGCACGCTCAACGTCTACCGGCAGGTCCTGCCCGTCGCAGAGGCATGCGGCGTCCTGGTGGCGACCCACGGCGTGGACCCTCCGGTCCCGTCGGTTCATGGCGTGCCGCAGATCCTCTACAACTTCGCCGACTTCGACCGCCTGTTCGACGAACTGCCGTCGCCCAACAATGGGATGACCTACTGCATTGGCACCCGCTACGAGTCCGGCGAAGACGTGCTTGCGGGGATAGAAAAGTACGGTCGGCAGGACCGCCTGTTCCACGTGCACTTCCGCAACGTCGTCGGCACGATCCCTGACGGCGGGGTATACGACGAGGTCGCCCCGGACGAGGGCGACATGGACATGTTTGAGGTCGCCCAGGCGCTCGATGAGGTCGGCTACAAGGGGGTGCTCGACTACGATCACCCCAACGCCGTAAACCTTGTCGGCGACGATCCGCAGCACAAGATCTACGTCGCCTACCTCACCGGTTACAACCGCGCCATCTCACAGGCCGTCGCCAGCGCAGCTGGCCAGAGAACACGTTCCCGCTGAACGAGAAATCCGTATAGTCCCCGGCCGATAGTGACCCAATCCGGCGGAAAAGGGATCTATGAAGAATTAGCGGAGTTACTCACGCAAAGGTATCCGTAGGCGGGAAGCCGCGCCCCGGTGGTTCCCCGATCGGAGTCGGGGAAGACGGATGCTGGACGGT